>DASZWE010000142.1:0-9756 GCA_035546735.1 Puia sp. | reverse complement strand
CCATCTCGGACAGGCCAATGGCAGGTCCGTCGCCATCCGTTGTCTCGAAACGTACCCAGCTGATCGTTTGTTCCGGGAAGGAGACTGCTTTCGGAGCGCCGTTGTTGGGTATTTCAAATACGGGTATGCGTGCGCCATTGCTAAAGACGAGTGTGCCGCCGGCATTATGAGAAGTTTCCGCAGGCCTGTCGTAAAGAATAATTTTATTAATAGTTTGTGGCTGCTGCCAGGCCAGCTGTATCCATGGATAATCGATGGCTCCCCAGATAGTAACGGTACTTTTTGATATCCATTCGCCCTTGCCGTCTATTCTGCTGATGCCATCGATGACGTTGGCGGCGGAGCCTTTTTCCGTTGCGGAGGAAGCAGTGGCACGGGCGCAACGGGCGATATTGCCTGGTCCGGCATAGGCCAGCCGGCTGCAACATAGAAGGAGGAGAATGAATATTTTTTGCATGCCTCAAATGTATGAACATACAGACATACTATATGGAAGGAGATAAACAATTTTTTATTATTTTATCAAAATGCAGAACGCAGAATGGCTTACGATGCTATCTACCGGAAGAGATTGAACAGTATGATCAGGACCGCCAGGGAAAGCCCGATGATAAGAAGGATGCCGATTATCTTAAAATATCTGCGCAGGCCGTCGAATCCTTCGTTGGTCTTGAAACTGTCCATGGTGTCCATTCCCTTTGCTGCTGATGTGGCAAAGCGATATAGCCAATAATTGATCCACACGCCTATTCCAACCGTTATCAGGGAGCCGATGATAATGCCTGCTCTGAAAGTGCCGCTGATCTGTATGCCTGTTTCTGTTTCCGTCAACTCAGCCTGCTTGCCAAAAAAAGCGACGATCAGTGAGATGCCATAACTGATGAAGGCGCACAAAGTGCAGATCCTTGCCCACTGCGCCGCCTTTCTGACCTGGGCGCGGGTGGATTCATCGAATGCAATATTGAAGAAGTTGTCCAGCGAGCTGGATCTGTCGGGTATTTGTTGGTTTTCCATGGCGAGTTAAAAGAGTTTGGTTAAAGAGAACAGGTTGCTCAACAGGTTCAATACGGCGATTATCCCCATGGCGAGGAAATGTAATTTGAGGCATTTCATGCCTTCGGCAAATACCGACTGGTCCTGGAGTTGAATGCCTTTGCGTGTCAGCACCGAAAAACGGTACAGCATGAAAACCGCGAAAGCAAGGAGTGCCAGGATTGCCAGGAAGGCAGCAATGAGGAGGGCTCCTGCTGCGCTCTCTATACTTTCAATGCCGGGCGTAAACCGGGAGAACGCAGAAAGCACTGCGCCACTTGCCAAGGCCAAGGCCAAAATACAGATCGATAACACAATAATACCCACTATAGCAAGGAAGCGGGACCAGCGGACCGTCTCCCGGAGGATATTGCCGCCATCATAGTCCAGATGCATCTGAAGAAAGGAGTCTTGTTGATTGTTTTCCATTGTTTTGAGGGGTTATTCCACAATAAAATAAAAAATAAACGAAAAAGGAAATTAATTATTGACATAGTGGATTTTAATAAAATTAAAGAAAACATAATGATTGTAAAGCGGGAGATTCTTTGTGAACTCAATAAAAAACACTATAAATGACCGGTTTTGGTTATTATTTCTTTCATTTTGTTTACGTAACATTAAATTAACTTAAGAAACATGACAGTTCAGGATTGTCAATTAAACTTTTTGAAATATTTTAGAACTGTCAATTAAATAAAACAACATTACTGGCTTTCTAAAACCAACTGTTTGCCGTTATGAAAGAGACTGTTTTCCAACCGTTTGGGCATGGCAGGCCCCTCCTTATTTTTCTACTGCTTATACTTTTTATGGATAGGGCTACAGCCCAGAATAATGTTACGGGGCGGGTGCTTGACGATAAGGACCAGCCAGTGGCGGGCGCAGCTGTAATGGTTAAAGGCACTTCCAGGGGAGTGTCTACCAATACCGACGGCTTCTTTTCCATCGCAGCAGCGCCTGGCGCAACCCTGGTAGTCCGTTCCATTGGCTATCAGCAACAGGAAATTGTGCTGAAGGAGGAAAAGAACATCGCTGTCAAGCTAAAGGCTGTCGCCACCGAGCTGAACGAGGTAACGGTCAGCTACGGCAAGCAGCGGCAGCGTGAGGTCACAGGCTCCATCGTAACCGTGAGTACTGAAAAGCTTCAGGACCAGCCGGTGATGCAGTTCTCACAGCAGCTGGAAGGTAAGGTCGCCGGTGTTTCGGTGCAGGAAAGCAGCGGCCAGCCGGGTCGAGGGGTTGATTTCCGCATTCGTGGCGCAGCCTCTTTCTATCTGAACAACCAACCACTGTTCGTCATAGATGGCTTGCCGATCACCGGCAGCATCAACAACATCAACCCCGACGAGATCGAGACCTTTACCGTATTAAAAGATGCTTCCGCCACGGCGCTTTATGGTTCCCGTGCGGCCAATGGTGTTATTCTTATTACCACTAAACATGCCAGGGCGGGGGATGCAAAGATCGAGTTCAATTCCAATTATGGCGTGCAAAGCATTCCTGGCAATAAAGTGCCCAAGCCTATGAATGCACGCGAGTTTGCCACCTTTATGAATGAACGTTACCAGGACATGCGTACCTATGAGAACTACACAGGCGCCACACCGGCTGAATATCAGGACCCCACGAAATATGGGGCAGGCACCGACTGGTACAAGCTGCTGACCCGCAACGCTCCAATACAGAATTATGACATCACCCTGCAGTCGGCGACGGATCATTCCTCCTCAACGGCGATATTCGGCTATCAGGAGCAGCAGGGCGTACTGCTCAACACCGGTACGCGTCTATTCTCAGGCAGGCTGAACAAAGATCTCACTACCGCCAACGGCAAAATAAAAATGGGTTTCAATATAGCGCCCAGCTATCGGCTGGATCACAACAACAGGCTGTCGACGGATGGCGTAGGCGGCTTATTTGAACGCTTGTTCGAAGCCAGCCCCCTGTTTTCGCCCCGTAATCCCGATGGCAGCTATGTGCGTTATGTTTACTCATCCGGCATGGTAGCTTACATCAACCCGGTGGCATTGTTCAACCTGACCAATGACGACTATAAAACTACCCGCATCCTGGCCAACGGTTATTTCAACTATGAATTTTTGCGGGGTCTGCAGCTGAAGATCAACGCGGGTGTCGATAAAGGCGGCGAGACACGCAATTATTATCAGTCCGGCGTGGTTACCTCCACCGTCAATAACCCTACCGGCACCAGCAGCTCTGTCGATAACGGGTCCTATACCGCTGAGGCTTATCTGGATTATAAAAAGACGTTAGGAGATCACAGCCTGGAGGTCCTGGGCGGCTATTCAGCGCAGAAATACAGCTCTACCAGCAACA
This sequence comes from Puia sp., assembly GCA_035546735.1. Taxonomy (GTDB): domain Bacteria; phylum Bacteroidota; class Bacteroidia; order Chitinophagales; family Chitinophagaceae; genus Puia. The sequence goes on along the minus strand of DASZWE010000142.1, from coordinate 6,384 downwards.
CGCTGACCGGGCTGGGGTTTCCCAGTGACGACATCCCTTATTTAACCGCCGCCACCAGCGTTACGGGTAGCAGCTCCTATACGGCTTATTCCATGGTGTCCGCCATCGGACGTATAAACTACAGCTATAAAGGCAGATACCTGTTGCAGGGCGCCATTCGTAACGACGGCTCGTCACTGTTTGGCGCGAACTCGCGCTATGGCACCTTTCCCTCTGTCTCCGCGGGCTGGATCGTCAGCGACGAGACATTTATGGAGGAATTTAAGGACATCGACTTTATGAAGGTGCGCGCCAGCTATGGGGTCACGGGCAATAATTCCTTTTCCGGCAATTATTCCGCGCAGTCTACTACCTCTAACTATTATTATGATTACAACAACACTGTTACCCAGGGTACTACCATCGGAAATCTCGGCAATGCGGATCTGCAATGGGAGCGGAACCGTCAGCTCGACATCGGTCTCGATCTGAGCATTTTGAAAAACCGCATTTCGTTGTCGTATGACTATTACCATAAGAATACCGACCACCTGATACAGACCCGGCCCCTGCCTACTTCGTCAGGTTTCTCTTCCATATTGGATAACGTGGGCGCCATCAGCCTGTGGGGTCATGAGATCAGCATCAGCACCGTCAACCTCACCGGCAAGCTAAAATGGAACAGCAGCCTGAATATCTCCTTCGACAGGAACAGGATCACCGCGCTGGTTGCCCCCGGATACCTGAGAAGGAACAATACCGTCACTTCGGACTATTACCGGCAGCAGGTAGGTCATCCGCTGGGCGCCTTTTATGGATTTGTGTTCCAGGGATTGTACAAAGATTCGGCCGACCTGGCCAAATCCGCGAAGTACCTGGCTACGCCTACCAACCCCTACGGCAATTCGGATGTCGGGACCATCAAGGTTAAAGACATCAACGGGGATGGCGTTATCGATGATGTGAATGACCGCACTTTTATAGGCGACCCTACACCCACGTTCACCGGCGGCTTTACCAATTACTTCAGCTATAAAAATTTCGATCTCAGCATCAGCACGGCTTTTGATGTGGGCGGGCAGATCCTCAACGCTGCGAAATGGGCTTACCAAACCAATATGGACGGCTCGCGTGTACCGCTGGAGGCCGCGCTGGACCACTGGCGCTCGCCATCCGACCCGGGCTCGGGAATATATCCGCGCACCAAAAAAGGGACCACTGCTATCGGCCGGGAGGTGAACAGCCAATGGCTGGAGAGCGCCAGCTATCTCGCTATAAAAAATCTGACATTCGGCTACTCGCTTAATTTGAAAACAAACTCGATGTTTCGCAGTCTGCGCGCTTATGCGTCCATACAGGAGCTGCTCGTATTGACAGGCTATTCTGGTATGAATCCCGAGATCAGTCTCAGCGGACAGGACCCTACCCAGGGGATCAAGGTGGATGAGGAAGGGTATCCCATCCCCCGTACTATTTCTTTTGGCCTGTCCGTAACATTTAAATAACTATTCAAGCAGTCAACAATGAAGAATCTATATATCATTATTGCGTCGCTGGGTCTGACCGCCTTGTCATGTAAAAAAAGCTTTACGGACCTGACGCCCAAGTCGTCCTACTCCGACGCCAACTATTTCCAGACCTCCCAGCAGTTCAACGCGGCCGTGACGGCGGCTTATGCGCCTCTGCGCGATGTGGTGGTGAACGATTATCTGATGAGCGAGATGCGTTCGGACAATACGATCTACCAGAGCCTTCTGAGCAATCGGGGTACGGCTTATACAGACCGTGAGAAGCTTTCCGATTTTATGGATGCTTCAACGGACTCCTATACGGCATCGGAATGGCAGTATTGTTACCAGGTGATCTCCAGGGCTAATATCGTCATCTCCCGATTGCCGGGGGCTTCTGCCGTCGGCGCTGATTCCGCCGCTCTGTATGACGGGCAATGCAAGTTCCTTCGTGCATTGATGTATTTCAAGCTGGTCCGCCTGTTTGGAGGCGTGCCTTTGTTCCTGAAAGAGGTCAGGACCCCGCAGGATGCGTTTTTGCCCCGCTCCACCGTAGATGAAGTGTATGCACAGATCGTCGCCGATGCAGGTGACGCCATAAAGGAGCTGCCGGCGCCTGCCGGTTTCCCCCAGTCGGGTGCGGCAACCAAGGGCTCTGCCACCGTCCTGCTGGCTGATGTCGACGTCTACCTGAAGAAATACGCCGATGCGGTGTCTCTCCTCAATTCATTGCCTGCGATGGGTTATGACCTGAACGCCAATTATGCCGATGCTTTTCTCCCTGCCAACAAGAATCGTAAAGAGTCCTTATTCGAGGTTCAGTTCCTGGGCGGTACCGGCACCGGCACTACGCCTGACCCGCTGTTATTTCATTTTTTGCCGCGCAGCACCAATACCTCGATGGTAACATCACTGGCCATCAACAATACGAGCACCGGTGGCTGGAATACACCTACACAGGATCTGATCAGCGCCTACGAGCCGGGTGATAAACGACTCGATGCATCCATCGGCATTGCAGAGGGCACCTATAACGCCAGCGATTATTTCACCTACTCCGCCATAAAGAGTGCGGTTGGCTATGCAGGACCGCCGGCCGGCAAGGTCGCTGTTCCGTACATCAAAAAATACGAGCATACACCGGATGCCGTTACCGGGTCTTCCGATGACTTCCCGATCTACCGCTACTCGGAAGCGCTACTCCTATTGGCCGAAGCATTGAACGAGCAGGGACAATCACCGCTGGGGCCATTAAATGCCGTAAGGGAGCGCGCCGGATTGCCTGATATAGTTATAACCGACCAAGCCATGCTGCGCGACACCATTTTACACGAAAGGCGTATCGAGCTTGCTTTCGAAAATAAAAGATGGCATGACCTGGTGCGTTCGGGGAAAGCCGTGAATGTAATGAACGCTTTTGGAGCGAATCTGAAAACGCAGGTCACGTATATACCGGCCGATGCTTATATTATAAATGAAAATAAGCTGCTGTATCCTTTGCCCGAGGCGGAGATCGGCTTGAATACGCAATTGACCCAAAATGCGGGGTACTAAAAATCTATTTTTCCCATATGAAGCTGAACAGGCGTAAATTCTTACAGACCGGATCGATGGCCGTACTGGGTTCTGCCATGGCAGGATACAAACCGGCGACTGCTGTGATAGAGGGGGTATCTGTCTTTAGTCTTGCTGAATTGAGCCGGAATTTTGCCCGTCCCCCGCGGAGTGTCCGCTCTTCCTGTTATTGGTGGTGGTTCAACGGCCTGGTAGATAAGGAAGGTATAACGCGTGACCTGGAAGAGTTTCATGCAAAGGGTATGGGAGAGGTGCTGCTGGTCAATTCGGCGGGAGGACTTGGCGGCGCGCAATTCCCCCAGGGCGCCCGGCTTTTTTCTGAGGAATGGAAGGCGCTTTACCGTCATGCCATGAGCGAGGCCAAACGGCTTGAAATAGCCGTTGGTGTCAACCTTTGTTCGGGCTGGTGTATGGGCGGTCCCTGGATCAAACCGGAAGATTCGGGGAGATGGTATCTGCAGTCCGAACTGGATGTGGAAGGACCGCAGCTATTTTTGGGTCAATTGCCTTTGCCGGGCAATAGGGCCGGTTATGATAAGGTATTCAATCCCCCGGGCTATAAAACCTATATCGATCTGCCGCTGGCACAGCTGGATTACCGCGACACGGCGGTGGTGGCTATTCCTATCCGGAACGCACGTATCACCGGTCCACGCGCCGTCACGCTGGACGCGAAAACCAATCATCGTGACGCCAGCAATTTTATTATGGCCGTGGATGTGATGAAGCCGTTGCTGGAGCAGTGGCATAATGAGCCGGGTGATGAGCCGGTGCAGCTGCAGGAAGTTATCGACCTGACGGGTAAAATGGAGCAGGGTGGTGGTTTGAGGTGGCAGGTGCCGCCCGGTAAGTGGAAGATCATCCGTACCGGAAGCCGTATGACGGGCTCCCGTCTAAGCATCGCCCAGCCGGAGGGAGATGGTCTTTCGGTGGACTGGTTCAATCGTCGCGGGGTCGAGCTGCAGTTTGAGCATTTGGGTAAGATGTTCATAGAAGAAGCCGCCAAGGTCGGCAACAAACCCAGCTATTTCTGTGATGACAGCTTTGAAGACGGGTTTCCCAACTGGACGGAGAACATACTTGAACAATTCAAAAAGTACCGCGGCTATGACGCTACGCCGTATCTACCTGCGCTGTCAGGTTATATGATCGGCAGCGCCGCCGTCACGGATCGTTTTCTGAACGATTACCGCAAGACGTTGGGCGACTGTATGGCCGATGAGCATTACAAACGATTTGCAGACCTCTGTCATGAACACGGCATGCTGGTGCAAAATGAGGCTTCCGGTCCGAGTCGCTCGGGCACCATGTGTATGGATGGGCTTAAAAACCAGGGACGCAGCGATCTGCCGATGGGCGAGTTCTGGCTGGGTCCGCATCATGAGGATGAATCGACGCTCACCGATGACAAGCCGTATGGGACTTCACGTTTGGATAAAGGGCAGAACAAGGTAACAAAAATGGCGGCGACGGCCGGGCATATCTATGGTCATAACATCATTTCCGCGGAAGCCTTTACCAGCTTCCGTCACTGGCTCGATTATCCCGGCTCGCTGAAGCAGGCCCTGGACAGAGCATACTGTGAAGGGATCAACAGAATAGCCATTCACACGTCGACGGCTACGCGCCCGCGGGATGGCAAGCCCGGATATGAATATGGGGCCGGAACGCATTTCAATCCCAACGTAACGTGGTGGGAAATGGCAGGTCCTTTTTTCGATTATGTAGGACGTTGTCAATATTTATTACGCGCGGGCCGCTACTGCGCCGACGTGCTTTTTTACAATGGGGATGTAACGCCCAACCTGGTGGCCCAGAAACATATCGACCCGTCATTGGGGAAAGGATATGACTATGACGTTTGTAATGAAGAGGTCCTTCTTGACCGGCTGTCCTGCCGGGGAGGCAAGCTGCTGCTGCCGGATGGGATGAGCTATGAAGTGCTGGTGTTGCCGGATACTATGCGCATGCCGTTGAGGGTATTGAAAAAGATCGCTCAGCTGGTAGAGGCGGGCGCCACCGTCACCGGTCCACGGCCTTTTGAAGATTCTGGTCTGCTGGACTACCCCCGGTGCGATGAAGAGATCAGGGTGCTGGCAGGCCGGCTCTGGTCGAGTGGGAGGATCTCAGATAGTATTCCTGTCCGTGAGATACTGGCTCGAAAAAATATCGAGCCTGATTTTGAATACACGGGTGATGAAAATGTCTGGCTTGATTTTATTCATCGTACTACTTCGGAGGCCGATATTTATTTTATTACCAACCGGCATGGAAGGACTGTACAAGCGGACTGCTCTTTCCGAATCACCGGCAGCTCACCGCAGCTTTGGGATCCGGTGCATGGCGGAATAAAGACAAAGATCCATTACAGGCAGGTCGAAGGGCGTTTGATCGTACCGCTGAAATTCGAAGCTTTTCAGTCGTGGTTTGTTGTTTTTCCAAAAAATGCTTCTTGGGTGGGGCCGGACAGCCGATCCCTGGCCGGGCCGGGCAGCCGTGATAATTTCCCTGAGCGGCGGCTATTGCAGGAGCTGACGGGTTCGTGGGATGTGGCATTCGACACTTCGTGGGGAGGGCCGGACCATGTCGTCTTTGGGCAGCTGCAGGATTGGAGCCTGTCTGATGATCCGCGGATCAGGTACTACTCCGGGAAAGCCGTATATACTAAGGAGTTTAATTTTAAGGCAGTCCCCGGAGGAGCCGTATATCTCGACCTGGGTATTGTAAAGAATATAGCGCGGGTAGCTGTCAATGGGAAGGACCTGGGTATTGTATGGACGGCGCCCTGGCAGATAGATATATCGTCAGCTCTAAGAGCCGGCAGCAATCAATTGAGGATCGAGGTGATCAACCTGTGGCCCAACCGGCTGATAGGCGATTCCGGACTGCCTCCTGAAAAGAGACTAACCCATACCAATATTGTGTTCAAGAGCGATGCGCCTTTGTTGTCCTCCGGCTTGTTAGGCCCCTTAACCCTAAAATGGGAAGGCGGCGGGTAGCCGCCTTCCTCTATATTTTAATTGAATTTATCGAGATTCATCACTTTATTCCAGGCTGCCACAAAATCCTTTACGAATTTCTCCTGTGCATCGGCGCTTCCATATACTTCTGCAATCGCCCTTAGCTCGGCATGGGAGCCAAACACCAGATCGGCGCGGGTGGCGGTCCATTTGAGCCTGGCTGTCCGGCGGTCGCGGCCTTCGAACACTTCCCTGTCCTCGCCGGCGGCCTTCCATTCCGTGCTCATATCGAGCAGGTTCACGAAGAAGTCGTTGGTAAGCTTCCCCGGCCGGCTGGTGAAAATACCGTGTGCGGAGCCGTC
>DASZWE010000141.1:0-6157 GCA_035546735.1 Puia sp. | reverse complement strand
TACTGTACTTGGAAAAAAGATGCGGCAGTTCGTCCTTTTCGATGCCCACGCCCTCATCCCTTACCTTGATGCTGATGGCATCCTTCTCCTCGCTGATACTCATCCAGACATTTTTTCCCTGCTCGGTGTACTTGATGGCATTCGACAGAAGGTTCTCCGTCATACGGGTCAGCAGCTGCCGGTCGCTGAGAAAATATAGGCTTTTCTCCGGACACTCGAGCCGTAGCCGGATATTCTTCCTGGCAGCCACAGGCTGGAAAGTATCGATGACAGCTTCGGAAAAAATACGCAGGTCCAGGTTCTCCAGCTGCAGCTTATGCTGGTTGGTCTGCACTTTCTCCACGTCGAGGATATGACGTATCAGCTTTTCCCCATAGGCAGTGGCCTGCTCTATGCGGCTGAGGGCTTTCTTCTGCTCGATGGTAAGATTGCTTATATCCGATTGCATCAGCTGCGTCCACATGCCGATGCTGGCAAAAGGAGTGCTGAGATCATGGGATACAATACTGATCAGGGAATTCTTTTCATAATTCAGCTCCGAAAGACGTTCGTTCTGCCGGGTGACCAGGTCATTGGTGGCCTGCAATTTCCGGTTGACCCTTCTTTTGAGGACAAAAGCCATAGCGGCCACGATGGCAACGATCAGCAGACTGGCGCTGGCGATCAGCATAATACGTGTGTGAAATTTCTGCTGTGATATTTCTCCCTGAAGCAGAAGCATTTCATTTTCACGTTGCCGGGCTTCATATTTTTCTTCCAGCTCGGCAATGGCCTTGTAGGCCTCTCCATTGACGATGGCGGTGTCCAGCTGATACCATTTGGACTGGTATTCATACGCCTTTTTATATTCTCCCTTACGCTGTGCCAGCTTGGAAAGGATCTGGTACGTGTCCGACTGCTTGCCCCTGGAATTGAGCTCATCGGCCAGGCTGATGGCCATCGTCGCATATTTGGAAGCAGAGTCGAGCTGTCCTTTTTGCGTGTAGGAATCCGCCAGGTTGAGCACATCGAACCAGAGGCTGGCCTTGGCACTCAGACCCTGCCTGGACAAATGATGTTTGTAATTGCCCGCGAAATAAACGATCGACTTGTCATAATCCTTCAGGAAATAATAGGTCTGGCCAAGGTTGTTATACAGATTGGAAAGATCTTCCAAACCCTTTTCCTCCAATGGTTTGCCGATACGCAGTCCTTCCTGCAGAAAGTAAAGGGCACTGTCGTAAAGCCCTAAATGGTTGTAAAGAGGCGCCAGGTTGATATAAGCGGTGACCAGGCTGCGGGCATCGCCTCGCTGCTTGTTCAGCGCAACACATTCCAGGTACACTTCCTTTGCCTTCTGCGGCTGCTTCATTTCCGTATACATAACGGTAAGGTCCGTCAAGGCATCGATCTGACGGTTGATATCGCCTATCTTCCTCGCCTCGTCCAGGGTTTGCAGATAATAATCGATGGCCCGCTTGTAATCCGCCTTGTTCTCATAATAATATCCGTGCAGACGTAGCGCCAGCGCCCTTGCCTTGGGATAGTTTACCTTTCCTATGGCATGATCGATGAGATCAGCATAATAGCTGATAGAGTCAGCCTGCGCCTCCGTAAAATTCATACCCTTCTGATACGCTGTAAGAATACCGGCTGTGTCCACCTGGCCGGACAGCTTTGAATAGGAGACAGTAAACAGTAAGATCAGGTATAATAACCGATTCACGGATGATGATAGTTCGTTACTCCAAGGTAATCATCTTTGCCGGATACGTGAAATCATTTAGGCCCCTCGCGGCCTGGCTTTTTCAGACATTCAATCAATGAGCTTATTGCGGAGGGCGAACTTTACAAGACCCACGGTATTATTTACACCCAGCTTGGCAATCAGGTTCTTGCGGTGGGTTTCTACCGTGCTGACACTAAGAAAAAGCTTATCGGCAATTTCCGCATTGCTGTATTCCCGGCAGATGAGCTTGAGGACTTCCAGCTCGCGTCGGGAGAGTATTTCGTCTATCTGCTTGTCCTCGATGGTGATGGTATTGCGAAAATCCTCATCCCTGTCGCCGATATTGATGTCCTTACTATAATAGCTGCCTCCCTCGTCCACCGTCCGCAAAGCCGTCACCAGCTCTTCCAGTGAGGCATTCTTCAATACATACCCCTGTATATTGTGACGGGTCAGCTTGTGAATATAGCGCGTGCCGCGCAGCAGGGTAAGGTAAATGATCTTCAGGTCCGGACGAACGGCGCGGATCCCCTGCAGCAACTCTTCTTCGCCGATGTCCGGCAGATAAACGTCCAAAAGCAGAATATCTGTCTGTATGTCTTTTGCCCGCGATAGCAGATCCTTTCCGGATAAGGCCGTCCCAACCACTTCAATGCCCTCCTGCTTGCCTAAAAGTAAGGCTAATCCTTCCAGGTACATTTCATGGTCATCAGTAATAAATACTCGAATCATGGTTTAAAAAATGGATTCATTTTTAGAACGGCCCGAGGCTCGTTGTCCGAAGGCCCACCATCATCAGACCCGTTTTTTGGACATTTCGCCGAACGCAGCAATTTATAACTATTTATGATATGTGGACGTGAAAAAATGACGGTCAATCCCTCTTTTGATCGGGAAAGTGCCCCTTATTCTTTTTGTAGTACAAAGACGTAAGACGGTAAGATAAAAAACGACAGCGCAGGCTCGATAGTCTAGTTCAGGTTCTCGATGACGCCCGCGATGCCCTGCCCTCCACCTACACATGCAGTAACTATGCCGTATTTTTTGCCAAGGCGTTTCATGTCGTGAACAAGCTGGATGGTCAGCTTGCAACCGGAGCAGCCTAAGGGGTGGCCGAGCGCTATGGCGCCGCCGTTGATGTTGACAATGGAAGGATCCAGCCCCAGCTGGCGTATCACGGCCAGGGACTGGGAAGCAAAAGCCTCATTCAGCTCCACCAGCTCGATCTGTCCGAGATTCATGCCTGCCTGTTTCAGGACCTTGGGAACCGCCTCTACAGGTCCGATACCCATGATACGGGGATGCACACCCGCGCTGGCGCAGGCCACCAGTCGGGCCATCGGTTGCAAGCCCAGCTCCTTCATCATTTTTTCGCCCATGACGATGACAAAGGCGGCGCCATCGCTTGTCTGCGAGGAATTGCCCGCGGTGACGCAGCCACCCGCGGCAAAGACGGGCTTTAGCCTGGACAGCGCCTCCAGGGAAGTGTCGGCCCTGGGTCCCTCATCCGTATCGACAGTAAAGCTCCTCTTTTGCTTTTTGCCCCTCTCGTCGACATATATCTCATCCACCTGCATGGGCAGGATACCAGTCTTGAAATGGCCGTTTTGGATGGCATGGATGGCCTTTTGATGGGAGTTGTAGGAAAAAAGATCTTGCTCTTCCCGGCTGACCTTATATTCCTTTGCCACAGCCTCCGCCGTCAGACCCATATTGAGATAGTAATCCGGGTCCTCCGATGCGATGGAGTAGGCTGGCACGGTCTTCCAGCCCGCCGTTGGCACCATGCTCATGCTTTCGGTACCACCTGCAATGATGCAGTCGGCCATACCGGTGCGGATCTTGGCAGTAGCCATGGCAATGGTCTCCAGACCACTGGCGCAGTACCTGTTCACCGTCACCCCGGGAGCATGTATCCCTACGGCCCGCGCAGCGATAATACGTCCGACCTGCAGGCCTTGCTCAGCTTCAGGTACTGCATTGCCGACAATGACGTCATCTACGCGCTTCACGTCCAGCTGCGGAACAGACGCCAGCAGGCCCTTTATAAGGTCGATGGCCATATCATCCGGACGATAGAACCTGAATTTGCCTCTTTTGGATTTGCCCACTGCCGTACGGTAGCCGGCAACGATATATGCTTCCTGCATAATGGTACGATTTAGTTAGTTGTTTATGCAACTGTCGTATTCAAACCTACGTTAAATCTTCCAATTAACCAAGGGCGCGATTTTTTATCTTCGCGCCATGTATAAGTTTTTTCGAAATCTGCTATTCCTCTTTCCCACCGAAGACATCCATTATTTCTCCATGAATGTGCTGAAAGGTCTATGCGGATGGGGTCTGACCAGGAAATTGGTGACCTGGGCATGCGCTCCCGAAGAGACCCGGGGGCAGGAGCAGTCAGGGAGAGGCCTGGCGCGCGAGCTGTTCGGACTCTCCTTTCGCAATCCTGTTGGCCTCGGCGCAGGTTTCGATAAAAATGCCTTATACCTCCGGGAACTGGACGCCCTGGGTTTTGGCTTCGTAGAGATAGGAACGGTGACCCCTCTGCCACAGGACGGCAATGAAAAGCCCCGGCTATTCCGCCTGCCGCAGGATCAGGCGCTGATCAATCGGATGGGATTCAATAACGACGGCGTACAGGTCATCGCCGGCCGGCTGAAACAGTGGCGGCAAGCCAGTCAGACCCGCCCCGAAGGTTCTTCCGGTCAACGGCCCCGCCTTATCGTAGGAGGCAACATCGGAAAGAACAAGGTCACCCCCAACGAGGAGGCCTGGAAAGACTACGTCATTTGCTTTAAAGAGCTGTTCGGTCACGTGGACTATTTTGTCGTAAATGTCAGCTCGCCCAATACTCCCGGTTTGCGCGCCCTGCAGGAAAAGGAAGCCCTCCGCAATATCCTCACCCGGCTGCAGGCATTGAACACAGAGCTGGCCGCCGCCGCGGACATCCGGCCCAGACCTCTTCTCCTCAAGATCGCTCCCGACCTCACCGTACAACAGATCGACGATGTGGTGGACCTGGCCATGGAGATCAGGCTGGACGGCCTGGTAGCCACCAATACCACCATCGCCAGGGAAAACCTTATTACGCCGTCTCACCGCCTGGAAGCCATCGGCGCCGGAGGATTGAGCGGCGCTCCGTTAAGAGAAAGGTCCTCCGAAGTAATCCGCTATATATATGAAAAGACGGGCCATACCCTGCCGCTGATCGCCTCGGGAGGCATTTTCACGGGCGAGGACGGCCAGGAGAAGATGGCAGCCGGAGGCTCCCTGATACAGGTATGGACAGGCTTTATTTACGAGGGCCCCTTCATCGTCGGACGCATCTGCCGGAAATTATAGCGGCTCCAGCCATCCCTCGGACAGTTTTTTATTGCACGCTTATAGCCTTAATCGACGCGTCTGTTGTCCAAATGAACACACCTGTCAATTTATACCATTATTTAACCCCGGATAGATACTTTTATCCCCCGGTTCCACCGTTATTTGTATCTATTAACCCCTAATTCCTAACATCTTGAACATGAAAAAGATCGTCCTCTTTATGGCCCTCACGGGTGTCCTCGTATCCTGTAAAAAAAGCAATTCCGGCTCCGGTAGCTATCACATGACGGCTACCATCGACAGCAAGGGAAAAAATTTCAACTACACGGCGCCGATTGCAGCCAGGCTGATGAACGGCAATGTGCTCAGCGACCTCACCATCACCGGTATCCTCAACCCCTCCACAGGGGAATCCATGATGCTGCAGATCGACAATGGTTTTAGCGACCAGCCCATCGTCCCGGGCACCTATTCGGACACTTCCTCCTCCTTTGGCATACAGGCCATCTATACGGTCAGCCTGGCCGCACAATATTATGGGGGGTCCGAAGTCACAGCCGAAGCAGCCAACGACGGCACTCCGGTAAAGAACCACGTTAAGATCGTGATCACTTCCATCGACGACAAGGCAGTAAAAGGAACTTTCAGCGGCGATCTGTATGCCAATGGAGATCCCAGCGGTACTCCTACGCCCATGATCAACGGCGATTTTTACGCCGCCTTTGGCAACTAACATAATACGCAATCCTTTAGTGGCCGGACTTCTGTCCGGCCTTTTTTTATGCTTATGCATGCCGGAAAGGCCTTAATTTTACGGCCTCTAAAGCCACCCGGCCGAAGGCCGGGCTTTAGCAGCTAAGACTATTTCCTGCACTCTTAACAAGCACAAGCACCTATGGCCTCTCTTTTCAGCCTGGATTCGTTCGTTAGCCTCCTGACCCTCACCGTACTCGAGATCGTATTGGGCATCGACAACGTCATTTTTGTATCTATTCTTATCGGCCGGCTGCAGCCCCGCCAGCAATTGCGCGCCCGCCGGATCTGGATGATCGCGGGTATCCTCATCCGCAGCCTCCTTCTGCTGGGTCTGGGATGGCTGGTAACCAACGGCAACAAGGA
>DASZWE010000140.1:0-3516 GCA_035546735.1 Puia sp. | reverse complement strand
TAAATAGTATACCCTAAAATATAGTACCATGTCCATCATTTCAGCAAAAGAGTGGTTTGGCTCGGGTGCCCGGCTGCCCTATGACCCTGTCGCAAAAAGTATAAACGAAGCAAACACCTCTTCAACATCGAATAGCTTGTGTGTTTTCAATAAGCTGATCACCTATCCAAAGCAAGACGCAAATAGCGTAATTTCTTTTCTGCCAGGATTCCCGCTCGGCTCTTATGACTGGGCCAGGATCGACGCCTTGATAGAAGAGCAGCATCCGCTCCATCGGCTGTATGTCGAATACATCGGGCAGGGCGAGTCGGACAAACCGGAGAACTACCCATACTCTACTTTTGAAAGAGCCGACCTCGTCGAAGCCATCTGGAAGTATCATCATATTGGATCCACCTTCATCGTGACATTCGATTATTCTTCTTTGGTAGCCATGGAGCTCTTGAGGAGGGAGCAGGAGAAGATCGACAAAGGTCTAAAGCCCTCAACCGTTATTACAAAAGTATTGTTTATCAACGGTGGGTATTTCCCGGATGGGCACTCTCATCCCATATTTACGACTCCCCTCCTGAAGACCCGCCTCGGGAAAAGGAGCACCATCAGGGCGCAAACATCCGACTATGTATTCAATAGAATGCTAAAAGGCATGTGGTCCAAAAACTACCAGGTCACGGAAGCCGAATTGGCGGAAGTCCGGGATGCTATCAGAAGAAGGAACGGGATGCTCTTCCTTCACTACGCCGCCGGTTTTGTAGACGAGCACAAGGCCAACGGTCAACGGCTGAATTTGCTTCCCATCGTTGAAAAAATGTATCCGAATGTTCTTTTTTATATTATAGGCAGCGATAAAGACCGGTTTGAGCCTAAACAGGTGCTGCTGGCAAAGGAGAGGATAGCCAAATACGGGACAGACATACAGGTACTTTCCGGCGGGCACATGATAACCATGGAACAGCCACAGTTACTGGCGGACAAGATTGTAGCAATAGCCAAAACGTAGCTCATTGTTTTCCTTGCAAGTTGGAAATACACTTTAGGACAGCTGACCTGTTTTCTTTCGAAGTCATCCATTTGGGCAGCCTGCTGCCCAGGCTTGAATTTGCCATGGGTAGATTATGTCGTTCTCTAAGCTCTGCTTCTACGTGCGACTGAAGAAAGGCTAAATGTCGATAGTTATACGCCCACAGCGTATGATTGCAACAGCTCGTCCTTAACCACAGTGGCTCATGAAAAAAGGGATCTACAGGCGCCCCAATAAGAATATATTTGCCTGCCATATTCTTTTCACCCGGGCTGAACAATATACTATTTGGGACTTTCTCCAGGTACTTATTGTGGCCGCAGCTTTTGCAAACTATCTTAACCTCTTGGATCCCAGACCCTGAAAATTTGAAATTACGCCCAATGACGATGGCCTGCTTCCCACATTTCGGGCAATCGACAAGGATCTCATCGATGAATGCATAAATATATTTTCCGTAGCTATCTTTTAATCGGATAGGCATTATTGAGTGTTTTGCATAAAGTCTTCAACATCTGCCGCACTTATATTAAACAGAGAAAGTACGCCAAAAGCTTTCTCTGATACAACGAGTCGGAGCTTGTCAGAAATTCCAAAATCATCCATACCCGCCTTTCCGGATATTTTCATCCAACTCCACGGCGGCAAAACTACGCCCGGGTGAAAAGCCTCAAACTCATCGGTCGTAGTCACCTTTACATGATCAAAAGCGACCCCCGACAGCCGGGCATCCAATATCGCCTCTCTTAGCCGGTCCGTAACAATAAAACAAGGGAAGCTTTCCAGAATATCATTGTCCAGCCAGCCATAAAATTCATAGTGCAGGTAAAAAACGACAGGCGGATGCGTCGTAGTATCCAGCTTAGTATCTTTCCCAAGGCCCCCTGCAACTTCCGGTTCAATAGACTTGAACATATTTTTGTTTTATAAAGAAACTACTTTCATAATTACAATGTATCACTTTCCGCCGAAATTCCTAACTTGTCCCATCAACACCCGCCTTGAAAAAAGACATTTCCATAGCCTCCCTGCGTTGCGGCCTGCTGGTCTTCTTTATCCTGACCTTAACCCTTTTATGCAAAGGCGGATCTTTTATTTTATTGAGTATCTACGTAGCGCCGGGGCTGTTCTATGGGCTCGTATTACTATCTTCCGTTGATCCCCCAAACTCGGCCGTCGGGACCATACTGTTTATGGTCCTGTGCGTGGCTATCAATATCTTTTGTGTTTACCAGGTTACGAAGGATGCGCTGAACATCGATCCCAGCCCATATACAGCCTCGAAGGTGATAACCTATAGCACACTTGGTGCAGTGATGTTGAGCATTTTTTATGATCTCCTGGTTGCTCATCGTTTTTCCGTTTTTTATACCATCGCGATGCCCACGATATTGGGGATAGTTGCTTCCCTGGTCAGCGCCGGATGCATGTATATCCTCTTCGCCGGCAAATACAATGAGTTTGTGTCTGGCCTCCTTTGGATAGGAATGTTTACGATCTTTCCAATCTGGCAGTATTTGCTTGGTCTAAATATTAAAAATCACAATAAAGCAGGCGTTTTATCGCAGTGAAAGGACCGTCAGCCCGGCAATTTCGCAATCTCCCCGGCCACTCGCCTGGCGCTGCGTAAGCATGACTCCATCCCCCTGCTCATATTATCCGCATACGTGCCCGCAAAATAGATACGTCCCTCCGGCCGGATTACCTGCGGCCAGAACTTATGCATTCCCCCGATAGGAAAAGGCTCCATCTCACAGAACGGACTATACCTGTCCTTCGACCAATCCAGCGTCAGCGCATGCTCGATCGTATCCTTCTTGCCCGGATACACCTCCCGAAAGGCCGCCAGCACCTGCTGCGGCGGAAACCCACTTGGTCCAAAGGCCTTCAGGATCACACGCCCGGTATTCACCTGGTTCGTTTCCATCCAGATGGAATTGATCAGCGGATGTTCGAACTCCATATTGATACTGGGTATCCCTTCCTCCAGCCAGAACTTCGAGCTGGCTTCAAATACATAGAAAGGATGAGAAGAGTATTTGAGATGGTCGACGACATATTGCTTGGCAGGGGACAGCGCGGGCGCAATGGGAATGCTCTGAAAAACAGGCAGGCTGATACAGTTCACCAGCACGTCGGCAGGAAGTTTCAGCGCCTGGGTCTGGCCATGGGGGCGACAGCTTACCGTCACACCCGAACCACTGTGCTGGATCGCCGTTATGGGATGATGAAGCTTCACCCGGTCGCCCAGCCTCCGCGCAAAGGCATTAGGAAGCTCTTCATTACCACCCGCCAGATGAAAGGTCTCTCCTTCGGAAGAAGGAATGCCCCGCGAACGCATCACCGACATCCGCCAGAGAAAATACAGCGCATTGGTATGCTTCCCGCCCAGAAATCGCAACGCAGCTGCCGAAGCGCCTTCTTTTTTATAGATCTCCGCGATCGCGATCTTATCATAGTCATCAAAGCCGATCCCAAAAGGTTGCCACGGGTCG
>DASZWE010000139.1:0-5437 GCA_035546735.1 Puia sp. | reverse complement strand
CACGGAAATCCAATGCTTCGGGGAAATTGTGCCCGGTGTCGATATGCACCAGCGGAAAAGGAAACTTCCCGGGACGAAAGGCCTTCAACGCCAGGTGCACCAGCGTAATGGAATCCTTTCCGCCACTAAAAAGCAAGGCCGGGCGCTCGAACTGGCCCGCCACTTCCCGGAGGATATGTATAGCCTCCGACTCCAACTGATCCAGGTAATCCAACTGATATTTGGTTGTACTCATAATTTACTTTTTTAAGCGTTGGACCTGTTCGGTCCAAACCATTGATTTTACAAGGACGCTAATGTTGGCCCGTCGGGCAGCGGACCTGTGGTCCGCTCGTGTAATCCACATTCTTTTTTACCGGCGTCTTCCCACCACCACCTTCCTGCACGAAAATCTTCTCCGGGTCTTATGGCGCGGGTGCAGGGAGCGCATCCGATGCTGACAAAACCTCTGTCGTGCAGAACATTGTAGGGCACGTTGTTCTTATCTATATATTCCCTCACCTGTTGGGTGGTCCAATGCAGCAGAGGATTGTATTTGATGATCTGATTGCCTTCATCCCACTCGAAGAGGGTATGATCCTTTCTCTCGGGGGAATGTTCCGCCCGCAGGCCCGTCACCCATACGGCCTGGCCTTTCAGGGCCCGCTTCAGGGGCTCTACCTTGCGTATATGGCAGCATTCCTTACGGTTGTCCACCGACTCGTAAAATGCATTCGGTCCCTTGTCATTGAGGAAATTTTCCAGGAGCGTACGGTCGGGATAATAAGCTTTGACGCGGATATGATATTTATCGTTGGTGCTGCTCCATACAGAGTAGGTTTCTGCAAAGAGCCGTCCTGTATCCAGTGTAAAAAGTGTGATAGGCGTTTCGCTGGATGCAATGGCATGCGTGATCACCTGGTCCTCGATGCTGAAGCTCGTGGAGAATACTACCTGGCCCGGAAAGCGCGCTGCCAGCAGCTTCAACGTCTGATCTATGTCCAGACCTTCCGTCTGTTCTATTAACCCACTAATTTGGTGGGGTATTGTTGTGAGATGTTTGTTTAGCTGTATTGTATTGTCCATAAATCAGGTGGTTAATTTTCGAACGAATAGAATGTCTGGTGGGGGGAAGACAAGTATCAACAGCAACAACAACAGGTGTTGTAACGGGAGAGAGACATGTACTTTATGGATGCTGTGAATTTCATACTTGTGTTTAAGTCTACCATTATGATGGACAAAGATATAGTGTAATCCTCAAACTAAAAAACCTTTTTCACGGCCTGCCCGAGGGCCGCCTATTGGCCCGGGAAATTGCCCTGTTCACCGAATGCTTCTTTCAACGGGGTGCACTGGCATTCTATTTGACGGATGAATACAAAATATTGAATATGAAAAAGTTAACCCTACTCGTCCTTTTGGCCGGAGGTTTCCTCTGGCATTCCGCATCTGCCCAGGTCAAGGTCAACCTCGATGTCAACATCGGCAGCCAGCCGTTATGGGGACCCACTGGTTATGATCATGCAGAATATTATTATTTACCTGAATATGATGTCTATTATGACGTTCCCCATAAGAGGTACATCTACTGGAACAATGGCCGCCGGGTCACCGCCACCACGCTGCCCGCAAGATATCATGCGGATCTGTACCATACCTATAAGGTAGTGGAGAACGAGCAAAAACCCTGGAATCATCACAACGACGACGTAAAGAAATACGCCGGATATAAAAACCGTCATGACCAGGGGCCCATCCGTGACAGCCATGAAGAAAAATACTGGCAGATCAAGGGACATCCTGACCATAGCAAATGGAAAGGAGACCAGGGGCACAACAGAGGGCATCACTAACAAACAGCAAAAAGGAGCCGCAAGGCTCCTTTTTGCTTTATTGCCTGGGCGGCGTAGCCGCCGGCCGTCCATTGTATTGTTTATCCCACAAATCCATCTGCATCAGCAGCTGGTAGGTAGAAAGAATATCCTGTGCAAGGCGCGCCTGTCTGTCTGACAGATTGCCTCCTTTGCCTTGCAGCAGCATCTGGGCGTTGGCCGCCAGCTCCTCGTCCCTCATATTATCACCCAGCGATTTGTAGTACACCATCTGTTGCTGAAGGTCCTTTTTCAGTGATGCCGTCACCTTTGCCGCCAGGGTAAGGTCCCCGGATTCATAACAGGCCTGGAGGAATCGGAAGGAGAAATAATCGTGCAGATTGCCCTGATTGCTCGTCATGCCATAGGGGAAATTGGACTGCAGCACATTCTGGTCGAAATGCTCCAGCACCTTCCGGGCAGAGTCTTTTTTGCCGGCATCTGCCAGGCTTAACGCCACCTGTGCATGAGCGAATTTAATGCTGTTGAGGTGTCGCCTGTTCTCCTCATCATAATAGACACCGGGGACATTCGCATTCCCATATGTGAATTTCTCCATGAGGGTCTTGTACGCCACATCATTGTCTACATTGCTATTCTCCACGGGCACCAGCTGATAGGACAGCCCCCTGAGCCTTACGTATTTCGATAGCCCCAGATCGCCCAGCTCCTGGGGAGAGGTAAAGCAGATGGGACGTTTCCATTTATTGGCCGCAACGATGGCCAGTATGGCCAGATCGTTCTTGACCAGGAAATTCCGCTGTTCCGGGATGTCCAGATGCAGCTCGGACACCACGCTGTCCCCTTCATGGACCGTACCATTGGCGCGCACCGTATTCAGATCCACGGGCACGGAGAACTTATGCGTAGGCACCAGGTTGACGGTGCTGCCGTTTCCTGCCTGTCTGGTAAACGCCGGCTCATCGCTGCCGGTGACATTCTTCAGCACGGAATAAAGATCGTAGTATTTGTTCTTGTCATAGCCGGGAACATCGTTCACGAAATAACAGACATTGCGTTTGTCGCCCATTATCTGTTCCGGTGTGAAAATGATATCGAAAGGTGCGCTCTCATTCACCTTGTAACGCAGCTCATTCATATACCAGTCCGTGCCCAGCAGCGTATTCACCATCACCCGCACGTCGGGACGTATGCCTTCCACCTCCTGCGCATACCACAGGGGATAGGTATCGTTGTCGCCAAAGGAGAACAATATGGCGTTGGGCGGACAGCTTTCCAGATAATCCCTGGCCAGATCCCTGGCAAGGGTCTTCTTACTACGGTCATGGTCATCCCATTCCTGGCTACCCATGAGCACGGGTACGGCCAGGAAGCAAAGCCCTGCGGCGGCATAGTTGGCCATATCGGCCCTGCCCTTGAGGGCAAATTTCTGCAGTAGCTCTTTCACCCAGATGACGCCCAGCCCGATCCAGATGGCAAAGACATAGAAAGAACCCGCATAAGCATAGTCCCGTTCGCGTGGCTGCAAGCCCGCCTGGTTGAGATAAAGGACGATGGCAAAGCCGGTGAAGAAGAACAGCAGCGCCGTGACAATGAAGTCCCTTTTTGCTTTCATAGCCTGGAATACGAGCCCGAGAAGACCCAGTATGAAAGGCAGAAGATACATCCTGTTGTAGGACTTATTGTTCTTATGAATGCTGTCCGGCAACTTGCTTTGATCCCCCAAAAACATGTCGTCGATAAAGGGGATGCCGGTAATGGCATTGCCGTCACGTACATTCCCGAACCCTTCCAGGTCATTCTGCTTGCCGGAGAAGTTCCACATAAAATAGCGGAGGTACATCCAGCCTACCTGGTATCTCATGAAATATTTTATATTGTCGGCCATGGTGGGCTGATCCCCTTCGCTCATGCCGGAGAAATCCCGGTAGGTATCCACTTCATGACGGTCGTTGCTGGGGTTCCACATGCGCGGGAAGATATGTGCCGTAGGTGCGGCGCCCCAGTCCTGTATGACGGCTTTGCCCGACACTTCATATTTATCCTTGCCTTTGGTGTATATATCGGCGCCTTCCACCGTAGGAGCAGGGTCGGTAAAATCCGGTCCGTAGAGAATGGGCCAGTCGCCGTATTGATCGCGGCTCAGGTAGCCGACCAGGCTTACGGGGTTGTCGACATTATACATATCCACCGCCACATCTGCATTGCTGCGGATCAGGGTGGTAAAATAGGTAGAGTAGCCCAATAGCATAAAGGCAAAGCACCAGAGGGCCATCTTGAATTTTGCCAGGCCGTCGTTCTTAACAATATAGCCTGCCAGCCAGGAGAGGCCCAGACCGACGATCAGGCGGACAAACCTGCCACCGGCGCCGCCACCCGAACTGATCAATACGGGGAGCATAATGATCAATACAAATAATAGCATCCAGATGCGGATCTTCGTGCGGGTGATGGTCTCCCATTTGAAGAGAAGCCCCCAGGTCAGCAGGGCCACCAGCAGGACGAAGTAAAGTCCAAATCCGGAGAAGAAAGGCATCCCCAGGCTGTTGACGAAGAAGATATCGAAAGCGCCTGCTCCCTTGATAGTATATTGTATAACGACCACCTGTACCAGTCCCGTAATGGCGATGCCCGTGAGGAGGGCAAAGATGATACCCCATGTGGTGGGCTTGAATCGCCGGAAATAATAGACCATCACGATGGCCGAGATGGTAAGCAGGTTCAGCAGGTGGACCCCGATGGAAAGGCCCATCATATAGAAAATAAATACAATCCATTTGTCGGCGCCAGGCTGGTCGGCATGGTGTTCCCATTTGAGGATGGCCCAGAATACCAGGGCGGTGAAGAAGGCGGAAGAGGCGTATACTTCACCTTCGACGGCGCTGTACCAGAAGGAATCGCAGAAGGTATAAGCCAGTGCGCCTACGACGCCGGCGCTCATGATGGTGAACAGCTGACGTTTATCGGGTTCGGTAGGAGCACCAGGATTCGTGCTTTGGTTTTGGACGACCAACTTGCGGGCGAAGTGGGTGATGGTCCAGAACAGGAAGAGGATGGAGAGGCCGCTGGCGATGGCGCTCATGAAGTTGACGCCGCGGGCGGCGGTATGGGGATTGTCGCCGAAGAGGATGATAAAGAAGCGACCCATGAGAACGAAGAGGGGGGCGCCGGGGGGGTGGGGGATCTGGAGCTTATAGCAGCTGGAGATGAATTCACCACAATCCCAGAAGCTGCCGGTGGCCTCCATGGTCATAACATAGACAGTACAGGCGATAACTCCCACAGCCCATCCCACGACATTGTTCACTCGATTGAAACTCATAATGTAATTTTTGGGTCGGGCAAACCTACATTAAATATGGTCAATCCAGATTATTTCACCAGCAATTTTTTCACCTTCCTGCCTGCTTCGGTATCAATTATAATAAAGTAAACACCTTTGGCCAGCGCCCCGGGAGTGAGCGTCCGGGCGTTTCCACTGGCTGGTATCTGCAATAGTATCCGGCCGGAGGCATCCGCCATTCCAATGCCGCGGTAGGGGGAAGAACTGGTGATATGCAGCTCGCCCGAATGGTAAGGATTGGGATAGATATGGATGATGGGACCCGGGCCTTCCAGCTCGA
>DASZWE010000138.1:0-5840 GCA_035546735.1 Puia sp. | reverse complement strand
ATACTGGGCGAAATTGATATGCCCCATTCCCTCTACCAGTATTTCCAGCAGCGGGTCCTTCACATCCGACTTCGGCAGCTTCACCGTCCATTTACCGCCATCCCGGAACACCGTATCCACCAGCTTCCCATTCAGGAATACCGTCGCATAATCATGCGGCTCCGTGATCGTGAGACTGCCGCTCTTATGCCCGATGAGATGCGTCCTGTAAAGGATAAGACCGCTGTGCTGACCATAATCCTCCATTGGACGTGGCTGCGGCGACGGGACGCCCGCAGGCAGATGCTCCCACAGGGAAGTGTAAGGCGTCACGTTAAAAGAAGCTACCTCCATCGCAGGCACAGGCGCCGGTACATCCGGCAGCTTTTTACCCGTGTATTCCCCGATGAGCTTGCGTAAAGCATAATATTTGGGAGTAGCATTACCCTGCTCGTCGATAGGTGCATCATAATCATAGCTCGTCACATCCGGCTGGAACTGGACAGGAGAAAAGGCATTGGCTCCCGCCGTAAATCCGAAATTGGTCCCGCCATGCACCACATATAAATTAAAGGACCGTCCATGCGACAGGAGATACCGCACCTCCCGCAGAATGCCTCCCGTGTCCGGACGTTGCCATTTTTCTTTCCAGTGAGTAAGCCATCCCGGATACGTTTCGCTGCTAAAGGCGGGCACATGAGGGTCCTTCTTGAACGCCTGTTCGAAATCCCCGTCGCTGCCACCGCTGTCCAGCCCGATAGCGCAGCCCGATAGACTTCCCGCCTCCAGCATAAAATCCGTAGGCCCATCCGCCGTATAGAAAGGAACGCTGATCCCCGCCTGCCGCCACCACTTCCGCAAGGTCTCCAGGTAGGTCCTGTCATTGCCATAGCTGCCATACTCATTTTCGATCTGCGTCATCAGGATAGGCCCGCCCTTGTCACACTGTAAAGGCGCCACCTCCGCGGCCACCCGCGTGACGTATCGCTTCACCGCGCTCATATAACGAGGGTCCATACAACGTACTTTTATATCCGGCGTCTTCAACAGGTAGAAAGGTAGTCCGCCCCAATCCCACTCCGCGCATACATATGGCCCCGGACGCAGCAACACCCACATCTTCTCCTCGCCGCATATCCGGATAAAGGCGGCTATATCATGATTACCCGTCCGGAAATCCCACACGCCCGGCGAGGACTCCTGGTAGTTCCAGAACAGATATACCGCGATGGTATTACAACCCATCGCCTTTGCCATCCGGATACGATGCCGCCAGTACTCCCGGGGAATACGCGCCGGATGCATCTCTCCGCTGATGACCTGAAAAGGTTTGCCGTCCAGGAGAAAGACACTGTCACGAAAAGAAAATACATGCTTGTCCTGCGCCATCAGATCAGCGCCGGCAAGGAATATTACTAAAAAAGCCCCGAGGAATTTATTCATATCCCGAAGATAAGTAAGTTGTACATTTATGGCCAACCCTTACTTATGAACGAGCCATTACTTTGGGAGTCCGATGTCGCCGATTGGGAGAAGGTCTCTGTCGACACATACAAATTCGTTCTTGACCAGGCAAAAGAACACCTGGACGAGATCATCGAGGAATCGCAGGCCATCACGAAACGAGGGATGTCCATCTTACTATCATACGTTGCAGCACTGTCCGGACTATTGGGTTATGCCTTCTCCGAAAAGTCCAAAATTACGCACGGCAATGGCTGGATCATCTGTTTCTCCATCTGTATTGCCATTCTATCTACTTATTCATTCACGCTTTTATTCCAATTGATATATCCGAAGAGCGTATTCTATAAAGGAAGCCCGCCCAAACAGATATTCTACAATGAAGTCTTTACAGAACTATCCACCGAAGAAGGATACAAGAATATTTTATATAGTGAAATAGAAAGGATCCAGGACAGGATTGAAAGAATGGTAATATCAAACATAAAGAGAGCTGCTCAGTACAGAAGGGCGTTAAAAATATCGCTGGTGCTTATAGCAATAGCCATCTTTATAATAGTGCGTGCTATCTATACCTAACCCCTGATGCTGGGATAGGGAGTATTAGGCTTGGGTTGTACTCTGGGCTTTGCCATATCTTCCAAATTTCCCCAAAGATACAAATTTCCTCTTGATCACTAAAATCCCTGCCATCTCACAATTTAATGATTATCAATTAATTACATTTTAGCCCGCTCGATCGTCCTCGTTCCCCCATCCGCTCCCCCCGCGATCACCACATCCGCCATGCCGATAAAGAACCCATCCTCCATCACCCCTGTGATATCACTTACCCGCCGGTGCAACCCCGCCGGATCCTCGATCTTACCAAAGGAACAGTCGAAAATATAATTGCTGTTATCCGTCAGATAAGGCTTATCCCCCGCCATCCGCATCCGGGGAGTACAGCCCAGCGCCGCCAATTTCCGCATCGTTAACTCCCAGGCAAAAGGAACCACCTCCACCGGCAGGGGAAATTTACCCAGATGCTCCACCAGCTTGCTCTCATCGACAATAATGATATAGAACTTCGTAACGGCCGCTACGATCTTTTCCCGCAAAAGCGCGCCACCCCCGCCTTTGATCAGGTTCAGTCCCTTATCCACCTCATCCGCCCCATCGATGGTTATATCCAGCTTATCCACTTCCGAAAAAGGTATGATAGGGATATTCAGCTCCCTCGCCAGCGCCTCCGATTGCTCAGAGGTAGCCACCGCCTTCACCGACAACCCGTTTTTTACCATTTCCCCAATTCCCTGGATAGCCCAATAGGCCGTAGAACCCGTTCCCAAACCCAGCGTCATGCCCCCCCTGATGTACTCAATTGCCTTGCCGGCAGCGATCTTTTTCCCTTTAATAGCAGCGTTCTCCATGATTATCAATTATTTATATATGTTTACTCTACTTTTTTGGTGGGGAACTGCAAATTCCCTACTTTTATGTCCTCATCATTCCACATGAACCAGGGATTTGCAAATATAGCTTGTTGTTGTTGCTGTTGTAAGCAAGCCATGGTTATTTTGGTGGAGGATGACCTCTCAAAAGCTTAGTAAACTGTTTTTATCCAAACATATAAAGCTCCACCACCAGTGGAGTTTTTTTATTTATAGCATATGTCGACAACAACTGACCTCATCGCCCATAACGACCTCCTCACCTCCGTGAAAGAATTGGAGAAAAAGATAGGGAACACTCCCTTGCACCGGGTGACCCGTCTGTTCAATAAAAAGAACGTACACATCTACGCCAAGAAGGAATGGATGCAGCTGTCCGGAAGCGTCAAGGCCCGTGCAGCTTACAATATTATTCGCAAGGCCATAGAGAACGGTGACCTTTCCCGTCGCCGTACCCTCCTGGATGCCACCAGCGGCAATACAGGCATCGCCTACGCACATATTGCCAAACAGCTCGGTATCCCCGTGGCCCTCTGCCTGCCCGAAAATGCCTCCCGGGAAAGAAAGGATATCCTACAGTCCCTGGGCGTCCGCCTCATTCTCACATCACGCTTTGAAGGCACCGACGGAGCCCAGCAGGTAGCCAAAAATCTGGCGGAAGAAGACCCCGAAAGCTATTATTACGCCGATCAGTACAAGAACCAGAACAATTGGAAGGCCCATTATTATACCACCGCCCCTGAAATTTATAGCGCCCTGCCCGCGATCACCCATTTTGTCGCTGGTCTGGGCACCACAGGCACTTTTGTAGGTACAGGCCGCCGGCTCCGCGAGCTAAAACCTTCCATCCGGCTCATATCCCTCCAGCCCGACTTTGCCCTGCATGGCCTGGAAGGGTGGAAACATATGGAAACAGCCCTCGTACCAAAGATCTATGACCCCTCCGTTGCCGATGCCAACTACGAGGTCAGCACAGAAGAAGCGCACGAGATGATCAAGGCGGCCTATAAACATGAAGGGCTCCTGTTAAGCCCCTCTTCCGCCGCCAACCTCGCCGGCGCGCTTCGCATCGCGCAGCAGCTGGATGAAGGGACCCTTGTCACCGTCCTGCCCGACAATGCAGATAAATACAGTGAAATAATCAAAAAACTTTTACAACAATGATCATCATCGAACCCAGGGTCCGCCAGCTAATGATAGAGGATGCAACAAGCACATTCCCCGATGAATGCTGCGGCTTTCTCTTCGGCAGGGAAGAGCACGACGGCACACGCATCCTCGTCGACATACTGGCCGTAGATAACTCCAAAGAAGGCGACAAACGCAGACGGTTTGAAATATCTCCGCTGGATTATATGACAGCCGAGCAACATGCCCTCGACCACGATTGGACCTTGCTGGGAATATACCACTCCCATCCCAGGCACCCCGCCGTTCCATCGGAACACGACCGGGTGGCAGCGCAACCCTTTTTCTCCTACGTCATCGTCTCGGTCATGGAAAAGGACCAAACAAATGTACGCTCCTGGGTGTTGAACGACGACCGGCAGTTCGAAGAAGAGCAAATAATAGATTATCAATTCTCATAAAATAAAAAGAACAATAAAATGGCAACCGTGATCATTCCCACACCGCTGAGGAAATTCACCAATAACACCGCAAGACTGGAAGTCAAGGCAGGTACGATACAGGACACCGTAAATGAGCTGACCCGGAATTTTCCCGATCTTAAAAAACATCTGCTCGACGAAGGTGGCGGCATCCGCAGCTACGTAAATATCTTTGTAGGCAATAACGATATCCGCGACCTCCAGCAGGAGCACACCGCTGTAAAGGACGACACCGTCATCAGCATCGTTCCCGCCATTGCCGGCGGCAGCCCCGACCAGCCCCTCTTCACAAAAGAAGAGCTGGCCCGCTACAACAGACATATCATTATTCCCGGCTTTGGTATGGAAGCCCAGCAAAAGCTGAAGAAGGCAAAAGTCCTCGTCATCGGATCCGGAGGACTCGGCAGCCCCGTACTCCTGTACCTGGCAGCAGCAGGCGTCGGCACCATCGGCATCGTCGACTTCGACGTGGTGGATGACAGCAACCTCCAGCGGCAGGTGCTGTTTGGCATCGATGAGATTGGCAAGCCCAAGGTAGAGGCGGCCAGAAGAAGGATCGAAGCCCTCAACCCCTATATCAGGCTGCATCTGTACAATACCCATCTCAACTCTTCGAACGCCCTCGGGATCTTTAAGGATTACGACGTCATCGCAGATGGCACGGACAACTTCCCTACCCGCTACCTCGTCAATGACGCTGCCGTATTGCTGGGCAAGCCCAATGTATACGCATCCATCTTCCAGTTCGAAGGACAGGTATCCGTATTCAACTATACGGACAGCAAGGGCAATACAGGCCCCAACTACCGCGACCTCTATCCTACCCCACCCCCTCCCGGACTCGTACCCAGCTGCGCCGAAGGAGGCGTCCTGGGCGTTCTGCCCGGCATCATCGGCAGCCTCCAGGCCCTGGAAGTCATCAAGGTCATTACAGGCGTAGGAGAAACCCTCTCCGGCAGATTTTATATTTTTGACGCCCTCAACTTCGAGAACAGGACCTTCAATATCGGGAGAAGGGAAGACAACCCCATCAACGGGAAGAACCCTACCATTACAGCCCTCATCGACTATGAACAATTCTGCGGCATGCGGGCGGTAGAAGAAAAAGCCCTGAAAGAGATCACCGCAAAAGAACTATACGACTGGCAGGTCAAAGGAGAGAAATTCCAGCTCATCGATGTCCGCGAGCCGCACGAATACGATATCGTCAACATTGGCGGCGAACTCATTCCCCTGGCCACCGTCAGCGACAACGCCGGCAGGATCGACACGGAAAGAAAAGTAGTGGTTCATTGCAAAATGGGAGGCAGGAGCGCCAAAGCTATCCGCGAGCTGGAAGAGAAGTTCGGATTCA
>DASZWE010000137.1:0-3472 GCA_035546735.1 Puia sp. | reverse complement strand
TCGAGGTTGACGATCCGGCTGCTGATGGTGCGGACGGTAGCCGGTGCGAAGGCGATCCCTCTTTTGGCATTCTCGAAGAGCTTTTTGATGTGTAACATCTGATTCTTTTCGAGGAAGTTCTCGCAAAGGAGGTCCCTGTTGAACTGGATGGTGACCTCATGGATGTCCCCGCTGGTGCATTTGTGGGTAAACCATCCGTGGGGGAGATTAGGACCGACAAAGACGAGCTCTTCATCGCCCACCTCTGCGATATGGTCCCCGACGATGCGTTGGGTGCCGGCCGCCCCGAGGATGAGGTTCAGCTCCATCTCTTCATGACTGTGCAGGGGAAAGGTGAATTCCCTTTTTGTTCTGGAGAAGACGGTAAAGCAGTCGTTGTCGGTGAGGGGGGTGATCTCCCTTATTAGATTTTTTAGCATGGGGCAATATTTTTCAAATGGTGTTTTTTTATCAACGGGCGCCGGATCAAGGGGTAATCCGTCACAAGATTAGAAGTTTGAAGGGTCTTTGTAAAGCCGGTGCGTTCGGAAAAAGAGAAAAATAGTCCGGATGTATTTATCTTGCTTTGTCTTGACAATCAGCGATTTGAATATTTTGTGTGGACTATAGTCTGGGTTTTATCCAATTTTTGTTTTAATTTTTCGGGCCATGATCCGGGATTGATCGTTGATTGTCGTACAGGTGGTGCTTATCCTATCCATTAATTTTCTTTAATTATCTTAATGAGAGGGACGCTATTATTTCTGCTTGCTTGTTTGGGGAGCTTTGCCGGGTCTGGGCAGGCTGCCCGCTACAATTTTTATAATTTCTCCACGGACAATGGGCTGCCGACCAACCAGGTTCAGCATGTTTTTCAGGATTCCTATGGGTTTTTGTGGATGGCGACTAACAGCGGTCTTGTCCGATGGGATGGGTATGTATTGAAAGTATACACCCATGAGGAGGGGGACTCGGGCAGCATCAATGATAACATCGTATATACGATTTATGAGGACAGCCGGAAGCGGCTTTGGATCGGGACGATCGACGGTCTGAATATTTATAACCGGCAGACGGACGAGTTTATTAAATGCCGATTGATCCCCGGCAATGACAGGGTGCCTGTGAATGGCATCATCGAGGACAGGAGGGGTAAGGTGTGGCTGGCCACTTCCTTTGGACTGTGCAATTATGATGCGGACCATGGGAAGGCTAATTGGATCCCTGTCCCGAAAAAGGGGGCGGATGTATTGTTTGCTATCTCCCTTGACAGCAGCAACAATATATGGGCAGGCACTTACAACAGCGGCGTTCTAAAGTATGACCAGGGGAAAGGCCTTTTTACCTGGTTCGATCCCGTGCCCGACAAAAAGGGAGCTAAGAACAGGATAAATGCGGTGCTCAATACCCGGGATGGCGAGGTCTGGGTGGCAAATGAGGCGGATGGACTGACGATCCTGGACAGCACGGGGAAGCTGGTAAAGCAGTATAAACATTTTTCCGGCGACCCGCAAGCCTATGATAATTCCGTCGCCGCGCTGTATGAAGACAAGAATGGGACCATCTGGATCGGTGTTCGGGGGCAGGTGCTGTATTATAAGGAAAGAGGCGCGGGTGAGATCAGGCCTATCGACTATGGCGCGCAGAATAATGACAACAGCAGACCCGTTTCGATAGCCTCGATCACAGAGGACCGTTTTGGCAATACCTGGTTTGCTTCGTTGTCCGGGGGGCTTTTCTATAATAACATATACAAGAATGTTTTTCGGAACTATGTAGCCGGGAGCAGCATCATCACTTCTTTTTGTGAATTGCCGGACAGGAAGAGCATGCTGGTAGGTACGGACGGAGATGGATTGCTGAACTACAATATCCTCACCGGCGCCATTTCTTTTTCTGGCATCCCTGGCTTAAGGAGAACAACTGTCAATGATATAAAAAGGGATGAAAAAGGCAGGTTATGGATTGCCACTGCCGGCGATGGCGTGAAGGTCTTCGATCCTTCGACAGGCGCGGTAGGGGAGCTGCCGGAGCATGCCAACGTTAAGACGATACTGCCTGATGGCAATATCCTGTGGATCGGCACATTTGGTGAAGGGCTTGCGGCGTATGACATGGAGAAAAAGGCGCTCATCGACTACCGGAACAACAACCGATGGCCCTTCGACATGCACGCGCCTGCCTGGATCAATCATTTGTTCAGGGATTCGAGGGGGCGTTTGTGGATCAGCAGCTACAGCGGGATCTATGTTTTTGACGGCAAGACGCTTCGACGCTTTGCGCATACAAAGGACAGCACGAGCGTGTCGGGTAATTCAGTGAATATGATCACGGAGGACCCTTATGGAGTAATATGGGTTGCCGGGGAGGCGGGGTTGGATAAATATGATATTGTACACGACCGATTTGTACACTATGGCGAAAAGTACGGGCTTCCGCCGGGGATCAAGGCGCTTGCGATGGGAGATGATGACCTGCTGTGGATCGCGACGAATGTCGATATCCGGTGTCTGAATGTAAGAAATGATTCGATAAGACAATATGATGAATACAACGGCCTTTTGGGGAAGGACTTTTACCAGAAGGCGATCTTAAAGAGCAGTCGGGGGCAGCTGTATTTTGGGAGTCTGAAGGGATTTAATGTTTTTGATCCCCGGGACCTGCGTCTCCTGGATATCGCCAGCTATTTTCACTTTACGGATCTTACTGTGTATAACAAGCTGGTAAAGCCGCGGGGTCCGGACGCTCTTTTGCGCAAAGTGCTGGATTTTACGGATACCATTGTTCTGTCGCAGAAGCAGTCATTCTTTTCGATTGGCTTTGCATCCATGAACCTGTACGCACCGGGGAAGACACGGTATGCCTACAAACTGGACGGTCTGCAGCAGGAGTGGATCGATACGAAGGGGGATAACAGGATCTCGTTCACGAATCTGCAGCACGGCAATTATCTGTTGAAGATCCGGTATACGGATGTGAATGGCCTGTGGCGGGAAGCCGACCGGCAGCTGCGGATCATTATTCTGCCATATTGGTGGCAGACGTGGTGGTTCAGGATACTGACGTTGATGGCAGTGGTCATTGGAGTCGTCGTCGTTTTTTATATGCGGGTAGCCGCTATCAAGCGGCGGAACAGGATCCTGAAGATGGCTGTGATGCGGCGAACGGAGGAATTGAACCAGGTAAATGTTTCCCTGATCACGCAGAATGAAAAGATCATCGAGCAGCAGCAGCAGATCACCAGCCAGAACAAAGAGCTGGAAAAAGCCGTGGTGGCGCTGGAGCAATCCAATCATACAAAGGATCATTTCTTTTCGATACTGGCGCATGACCTGAAGAATCCTGTTTCATCTCTGTCGGATCTGACGGGTTTTATAAAGCAGAATGTGGAGCGTATGGACCGGCAGAAGCTGCAGGAATATCTCAATAGCATGCACGACTCTTCATCAGCGGTGTATGACCTGCTGGTAAATCTGCTGAACTGGTCACGGAC
>DASZWE010000136.1:0-6332 GCA_035546735.1 Puia sp. | reverse complement strand
CAGCGCTTTGAATGTAGCCGGCCCCGGTGCAGGTTTCGTCCCTTGCTCAGGACTCTTCGCGTGGGCCGCCCCGGGCTTCCCTGCCCTTGTCGCAGCAGCCCAAAAGATAGCATTGGTAAATATCTTCTTATACGCCGCATTATCGAAGAGTATAGGAGAATGTCCCATGAATATATACACATTCCTCGCCCCCATCCTCGGATTGCTCCATATCACAGGATGGTCTCCCATCTTCACCGTCGTATCTGGCCGGTAAGACCCCTCATCCACATTGGCCAGCACCTGCACATGGGCCCTTGGACTCTTATCCCATGTATACCATTCTTCTTTTTCTATGACAAAAGAATCCGGTACATCCTTCATCACCGGGTGATCCTTGTTTTCCACATGAACTACTGCGCTTGCAAATCTGGCGATATAGTCCTTCCATCGTATACCTCCCATAAAATTGGAGAACCAGGACCACATCGGATATCCGTCAAACTCACCCAGCAAAGTGGCATGATGCATTCCGATCCAACCACCCTTTCCTTCTTCGATATATTTTTGAAAGGCGGCCATCGCTTCCGGCTTCCACGCATAAGGTGCATAATCCAGCTGAATGATCAGCGAATAGGCCGACAGGTACTTCTCCGTGATGGTGTCCGGACGCGTGATATAGTCGATCTTGAAATTGCTGTCCGCCGCCAGTTGATCCAGCCAAACCTTCGCCCGCTGGGAATATGCGAGGTGATGCCCGCCATTCTCATACAATGCCAGCACCCTGAATCGCGGCTTCGGCAGGCCCGGCCCGGTCTTCCGCACCACCCCCCCCGCCGCTCTCCCCGTCCCTGCAAAAGTCGCCGCCCCCTGCTCCTCCAACGCATACACCGACCCCGCCAGCGCAGACGTCACCGAGTCAAGTCCAAAAAAAAGCTTTACATCCGTGGGACGCCAGGGATGCCCCCTCCGAAGATCCCACCACCGGTATTCGACCTTGGAGAATTCATGCGATATCCCCTTCTCCGTCGGTTTCTCATAATAATGATTCGTTATCAGAAAATAACCGCTGTCAGTAGTCCTCATCGTCCAGTCCCACCGCAGGTAGTAGTAGTCGCCCCCCGGCACCACCCTGCACATGGCCGTACCCGACATCGACCCTGCCTCCTTGTCCTCGGCGGTAATGGTCAGCTTTGAATCCCTGAACCCCGGAATAGGCTGACTTGCCGCCAACCGCATCCATCGCAATTTCTCCGCATCCGGGATCACCTGCTTCAGCTTATACTGCTTTTCATATTGGATAATGCCCTGCTTCATAGGAATGGACGGCAGAACAGCCCCCTGGCACCATCCCGTCAGCGCGGTGGTCAGGAAGAAAAGGAACAACAGTATTCGTTGCAGGATTTGACACATGGCATCCGTTTGTTCATCAAATATCAGCCCCACAGCCTGCAAAGGCAATTAGTCTGCCCCTACATTAATACTACATCCGCCGTTTTTGAGCGGATTGGGCTATTCTTTCATAAATTGTCGCTGCATGGAGGAATTCAAGCACGAGGAAGAACAAGCGCGTTTGCAATATCTGCATCAGCTTGAAATGGACCAGAAGAACAAAGAGCTGGCCCTCATAACCATGCACCTCCTCCAACGCAGCAATCTCCTCTCCGGCATCCGGGAAGAACTGCTGGCCGTCATAAAAAAGCTCAACATCCCCGGACTGCCCTATGAGCTCCGCAATGTCTTTAAAATGCTGGGCGATCCTGAAAAGAACGACAATGACTGGCAGCATTTTACCCTTTACTTCGACCAGGTGCACAATAATTTTTTGTCCGTCCTTAAATCGAAATACCCTTTGTTGAGCGCCACAGATCTTAAATTATGCGCCTACCTTCGGCTGAACCTGTCCTCGAAGGAGATAGCACAGATGCTCAATATCTCCCTCAAAGGCGTTGAAGTAAGCCGCTACCGCATCCGGAAGAAATTAAGCCTGCCCACCGAGGTTAACCTATACGAATTCCTGCTTACCATCACTCCACCGCCGTCGGCTGGTCCGCCCCTTTCACAACCCGACACCCCGGCCCCCGAAAAAGGTTCACCGTAGTAGTAATGTAGTGGTAATAAACTAGCACATTCGTATGCAAAATCAGAATATTGTAACATGGGAGACAGCACGAAAACACGAAAATTTCTCATTGCGACCCACGGCACTTTTGCCAAAGGCTTAAAATCATCCCTGGACGTCATTGCCGGCCCACAGGAGAATGTTTTTTTCATACAGGCCTACCTCGATAATGTTGACTCTATACAGGATGAGCTGGAAACCCTCTTAAAGAATAAAGGACCACGGGAGGAATGGGTGATCTTCACCGACCTGCTGGGAGGCAGCGTAACCAACCAGGTAGTCAGGTATGCATCCGGGGAACACGTGCACATCATCGCCGGCGTCAATCTACCGCTCCTGCTGGAACTGGTGCTTTCCGATCCCGCCATCCCCGTCGAGGCCGTCGTCGAAGACATCCTGATAAAAGCCCGCGAACAGATGGTTTATGTCAACAAATTACTTCAATCCAATAACGATCCCGACAATGGTTAAGCTGACGCGCATCGACGACAGGCTCGTCCACGGACAGGTGGCTTTTACCTGGGTGCCCGCCCTCGGCATCGACTGCCTCATCGTAGCCAACGACAGAGTGGCAAAGGATGAATTTCTCAGAACAACGTTCAACCTTGCCAAACCCGCAGGCATAAAGTTCTTTATCCGGACGGTGAACGATGCCATTGCCCTCATCAACGATCCCAAAAGTCAGCCCTTCCAAATCCTGCTGATTGCAGAGTCGGTAAAAGATGCCCATACGCTTGTTGCGGGCCTCCCGGAGATAAGATCCGTCAATTTTGGCGGCATCCGAAGCAAGCCCGGCTCCAGGCTGGTGTCAAAAGCCATCGCGCTCACCGAAGAAGATATAACCCTGATCCATGACATGCTGACAAAGGGCGTCGAGCTGGAAGCAAGACAGGTGCCCACCGATAACAGGCTGTCCATAGAAAGTCTTATTCAATGACCATGCTGCCGTATTTGTTGATAACATTGATCGTCTTCTTCGGACATTCCGAAGATTTCCTGGGCACTACCCTGCTGGGACGACCCCTTGTGTTGGGACCGCTGGTAGGATGGGTGCTCGGCGATGTAAACCAGGGCGCTGCCATAGGCGCTACACTCGAACTGATATTCATGGGTAATATCAAGGTAGGGGCCGCCATTCCACCCGACGTGATCACAGGTGGCGTATTGGGTACCGCCTTTGCCATCCAGTCAGGTAAAGGCGCAGCTGTGGCCCTCGCGCTTGCCATTCCTATTTCCCTGCTGGCCGAAATGGTATTGAGCAGTCTTTTTGTATTCCGTTCCGCCTTTAATAAAAAATTCATGGAATATGCAGAAGCAGGCGACTATAGTAAGATCCAGCGCCTCCATATCCTATCGGGATTGCTAAAACCCATTCTCATGGGGCTGATCACCTACATCTCGCTGCAGCTGGGGTCGAATGTGATAAAGTCTTTTTTGGATTCCATCCCCTCCTGGATAAATGAAGGTCTGCAATTGGCAGGCAATATGCTCCCAGCCCTTGGCTTCGCGCTCCTGATGAACCTCATGTTCAAAAAGAATGTAGCCCCTTATTTCTTTTTAGGGTTTATACTGGCTGCCTATATGAAGCTGCCCGTTATTGCCATCGGAGGCCTGGGTGTCATCATCGCTCTTCTCATTACCGCCACGCCGCCAAAGTCCGCAGCATCGGGCGAAGAGGAAGACCCCTGGGGTGGGACGGAGCCAGCATCCCCCGGCACAACATTACCTCGTCCGCTGATAAGACAGCTTTTCATTCGATCGATGACCCTGGAAGCCAACTTTAACTTCGAGACATGGCAGAACACAGGTTTCGCATTTTGCATGATCCCTGTATTGAAAAAGCTATACCCATCCAAAGAAGCCATGGCGCGGGCGCTCCAACGACATTTGCAATTATTCAATACCAGCCCGTATGGCTCGACGCTGATCCTGGGGATCACCGCTGCGATGGAGGAACAGCACAGTCGCGATACAACCTTCGATGCTTCATCCATCAATTCCGTGAAGACAGGTTTGATGGGCCCATTGGCAGGCGTATTCGACTCCCTGTTCTGGGGCACCCTGAAGGTCATTGCCGCCGGCGTGGGAACATCCCTGGCATTGAAAGGAAATATCACGGGCGCCATCCTTTTCATACTCCTGTTCAATGTGCCCCATCTGTGGCTGCGATACAGGCTGACCTTCACCGGCTATACCACCGGTACCCGGTTCCTGCAACAGCTGGCTAAACATAATGTGATGGACAAGCTGACATTGGGCGCATCCATCGTAGGATTGATGGTGATCGGCGCTATGCCCGCCACGCTCATGTCCATCAGGACGCCCATCGTCATCGGCAACGGAACGCCCCCCGTCACCCTGCAGAATATACTCGACCAGATCGTCCCGGATATGCTTCCTCTATTGCTGACGTTCCTGGTATATTTTGGAATAAAGCGGGGCATCAGGACCATCTGGCTGTTATTGGGATTGCTGGCGCTGGGACTGCTGGGCAGCTGGCTACATTTATTTAATTAACTATTATAAAAGATGAAAGGCATCGGTGTTTCGCCGGGTATGGCAATAGGGAGAGCGCTGCGGGTCGTTCGGCAAAAGACGGCAGCGACAGGCATCCTGCTGTCCAACGAAGAGGCCGTGCAGGCGGAGGTGGAGAGATATAGACAGGCGGTAAAGGACTCAGTGGCGGAGATCAGGACCCTGATCACAGCGCAGACCGGGACAGCAAGCCCGACAGCCCTCCCCCGCGCCGCCGCCGATATTTTAGAGACGCATATCGAAATGCTTACCGACCCACAATTGGGCAACGACATCCTCGAACACATACAGACCAAAAAAAATAACGCCTCCGACGCTGTATATAAAGTCACCACCCGGCTCGCAACAACATTCAGGAACATGGAAGACCCGTACCTCAGCGCAAGAGCCACCGACATCGAAGACATCGGGCAGCGATTATTAAAAAATCTCGGGTCTCTCCACCCCTCCTCCTTCGACGGGTCGGCCCGGTCCGACCTTCCCTTTATCATTGTCACCGATGACCTCACCCCGACAGACACTATAACGATGGACCTGCACCACATCGCAGGATTTGCCCTCCGGACAGGCGGAGCCACGTCCCATGCAGCCATCATCGCGCGGCTCAGAGGCATCCCCGCCATCGTCGGTTGCGGTGTATCGTTAGACAATGTCGTGACCAACGATATCCTTGTGCTGGATGGCGCCACGGGGCGGCTATGGGTAAACCCCGGTGAGGCGGAGCTTACAGCATTCAAACAAAAAAATACGACACTGGCAAAAGATGCCCACAGCCTGGCGTCGTTAAAGGATATCCCCTCTCACACCGTCGATGGCCGGCGGATCAGGCTACTCGCTAATATCTCCCGCGTGAAAGACGTGGAAGACGCCTTCCGGTGTGGCGCCGAAGGAATAGGTCTTTTTCGCACCGAGTTCCTCTTTATGGAAAAAAGCAGCTTTCCAACGGAAGAAGAGCAGTTCATCAACTATAGGGACCTGACCCGGGCATCACAGGGCACTCCCGTTACCATACGCACCCTGGACATCGGCGGCGACAAACCCTTGCCCTATTTTCCTATGCCGGAAGAGCAGAACCCGTTCTTAGGCCACCGGGCCATCCGTATCAGCCTGGACAGAAAGGACATCTTCCTCACACAGCTGAAAGCCATACTACGGGCCAGCGCCTTTGGCAGGCTGAAGATATTGGTGCCTATGATAAGCAATATGCAGGAGCTCCGGGCGGCCAAAGAGCTGTTCACAATAGCAAAAGACCAGCTGCAGCAAAAAGACATATTGTTCGACAAGGACATTCCTTTTGGTATCATGATCGAAGTACCTTCCGCAGCTGTCATCGCCGACCTTCTGGCGCGCGAGGCGGATTTTTTTAGCATCGGCACCAATGACCTTTGTCAGTATACGATGGCTGCCGACAGAATGAACGATAAGGTCAGCCATCTCTGTGACCCCTACCATCCCGGCGTGCTGCGTCTTATCAGCTTTGTCATCCGGCAGGCGCAGCAGAACAATATTCCCGTCAGCCTTTGTGGTGAAATGGCTGCAGACCCTCTCGCTACCCTGCTGCTGATAGGGATGGGACTGGAAGAATTTTCCATGAATGCGCCATCCATACCGGAGGTCAAGCGTATCATCATCGATAACAGCCTGGACAAGGCCAGACAGGTACTGGGCAAAGTGATGGAGCTCGACGATGCCTCCA
>DASZWE010000135.1:0-2316 GCA_035546735.1 Puia sp. | reverse complement strand
AGCCCCAGCAGGAGTGTTAAATAAAATTTCATATAGCAGTTACCAGGTATTGGTCTTGAGCTCATGACATGCTTTTGGTGACGGCTTCTTTATACGTATTATGGATAAGGCTGAGGTCTGCATACATCGTCTTCAGCCGGGCATTCTCCTCCTCCAGCTGGCGTACACGCTCTTCGGGGCTTTGAACATTTTTTGCAAGCCGGCCGAAAGAGGTCCTTGGAGTGAATACCTCCAGGCCTTTTTGCGAGAAATTCTTTTCCTTGTAGGCGTCGATCATGAATCGGATGTACTGGCCATTGATATCGTCCCAGGAATAGGTCGTCCGTATCTTGCGGTGATTGTTGAATATTGAAAAGCGTGCCTCCTCGCTGTTCTTTTCCATGGACTCCACCATTTGTCTGACCTCTTCGGAATTGGTAAAATAGGTAGCGTCATTGCCCAATATGGAAAAATTGAAGATGTTCTTGTTGGCGCAGATATAGGAATTGGAGGACATGGCTTCCAGCAGGGACGGGTTGGTGCCGCCTACGGAATGGCCATGGAAGTAGATATTCGAGAAATAGCGGAGGTTGTTGAGAATGCGCATGTCATAGATAGCCCCGACGAAGCGGACCTTGTTAAAATGTCTGAACTTCTCTTTGAGATAGGCGCCATACGCTGTATTATGATTGCCTATGACAAGGAAGGTCCGGTCACAATTCGCCGTCGTCACTCCTTCCAGTATGGTCTCGATATTATTTTCGGGTTCCAGCCGGGCGATCAGCATATCATAGGTATATTTCTCCAGACCGTATTGGGCAAGCACTTCCATCTCCGGCTCTTCAAAAAGGCTGGCTCCATAGGGAATATACTGGGAGCGGACCCCGTATTTCTGGAGAAGATAATCCTGAATGCCGATGGAGTCGGAAATGAGGAAGTCGCTGGTCTTCACGGCCAGCTTCTCCGCCCAGCGAAGAAATTTCTGAACGCGCGGGCTGTACTTGGATCGCTTCCATTCCATACCATCCATATTGGTGATGATGACGGATCTTTTGGGCAG
Organism: Puia sp.; assembly: GCA_035546735.1. Taxonomy (GTDB): domain Bacteria; phylum Bacteroidota; class Bacteroidia; order Chitinophagales; family Chitinophagaceae; genus Puia. Next base: position 1,277 of record DASZWE010000135.1, on the reverse strand, counting down.
CAGGAAACCCCATATGGAGTTGCTGGTGTAGCCCAATTGCAGGATGATGTCATGGCGCCTTCTCCGGCAATCCAGGATGCAGTTGAGATCATAAAAGAACTGGCCGATAGTGCCAAGCTTGTTCTCCGGATCGTAACAATGCCGGATCTTTACGCCTTTCCATTCTGTAGCCTGGTAGGGGTGGGTGTGGGAATTGTAGACTGTCACCTCATGACCGTCTTTTACGAGAAACTCGGACAGGTGTTCTGCAAACTGCTCGAATCCGCCATAGTAGTTGGGCACACCCCGTGTGCCGGTAATCGCGATTTTCATTGCCAGTTGTTTTAATAATTTAGTAAATCATGAGGGCCTGGAGCCGCAGAAAGACATTTAATCGAGTATGGGTGCAGCCTTGGAAGGCGCACCGGGAATGTTGAATATGCGCTGGGGCTTACCCACTTTGTTCCAGATAAGCTCATTCATGGTAAAGGCTGCTCGTTCCCAGCCATAGCGTCTCCGTATTGTATTGCTGATCTCCCGCAGATTAGCAGGTTGTTCGGCCAGCGCCCGGGTGATGGAAGCTTTTAGCTGGTCGACATCCGGACGGATATGTCCGTCCCCGAAAAAGGAAAACTCTTCCATGGCCGTCGTGTTGGAGCAGATAGTGGGTATGCCAAGGGCGCCGGCTTCCAGCGGGGGGATGCCGAACCCCTCGCCTTTGGATGGATATACGAAAAGCGCTGTCGCCTGGTACAGCAGGCGCAGGTCGGTGTTGGAGATGTCCTCCAGGAAAAATATCTTCTGTTTTATCGCTGCGGGCAACGACTGCATGATCTCTTTCAACTGCGGGACGGCTATGGATGTCTTACCCACAAAGACGAGGCTCCTACCCTGTTCATACAGCTTCAGATCGAGATAAGCCTTTAACAGATCCACCTGGTTCTTGCGAGGCTCGATCCTGCTGACATACAGGATATAATTTCTCAGGCCAAATTTCTCCCATACATCCAGGGCGGCCTTTTCCTTGTCGAAAGGTTCGAAGTAGAAATTGGATACGCCGTTGGGCACCACATGAATATTTTCTTCGGGTATGGAGAAGTGACGCATGATGGCTTTTTTGGAATAAGCCGAGACGGTCGTGACGAGATCGGCCCTTTTGGCGGAAAAGTAAAAAGCCGCGCCTTTTGTCATCTTATATGCCAGGCTGAACTCTCCGGGGAAATCCTTGAAGAGCAGATCGTGTATGGTGACAATGTGCAGACAGCTCTTACGGGGCGGCGCCACGTATTGATAATGGG
>DASZWE010000134.1:0-11646 GCA_035546735.1 Puia sp. | reverse complement strand
GGATACGGCACAAGAGTCTACGGGCGGTGGACAGCATTCCGTAGTCATACAGGGGCCGGCCGCAGCAAAGCGGGACGCTGGGGATGGTGACCTGGAAACCTGCCGATCCCAGCACGTCCACGGCTGCCTTGAGCGTGTCGGGGAAAAAGTTGTTATTGAAAGTGTCGGCCCAAAGGATCACTTTTGGCTTTTCCCCGGTGTCGATGTTACGGCGGCGATTAAACCATTTTCTAAAGGTCCGGGGAGCGAACCGCGGTATCTCTCTTTTGGGCGCCACTCCCATTATCCATTTGGAGAGGCGGCTCACACCGGGCGCGTGGGTAAGAAAATTGACCAGACGAGGCGCCGATGAGGCAATCTTTGCCCACCAGTAGATCAGGCCGAATGCATAAGCGCTGCGTGGCCGTAACCGGCCCTTGTAATGATGTGAAAGGAATTCCGCCTTATACGTAGCCATGTCGACATTGACGGGACAGTCGCCTTTGCAGCCTTTACATGCGAGGCAGAGGTCGAGGGCCTGCTTCACATGCTTGTCCTTCCAGCCCTTGATGCCGTCGCCCATGAGCATTTCAAACAGCAGCCGGGCGCGGCCTCTTGTGGAATGCTCTTCCTCCTTTGTGACGCGGTAGCTGGGACACATGGTCCCGCCTTCCATCCGGCGGCATTCTCCGATGCCCACGCAGCGCATCGTGGCGCGGCTGAACCGATGGTTGTCCTCCGGGAACCGGAAATAAGTATGTGGCTCTTCCGGATGGTAGAGGGCGCCTGTGCGGAGATTGCGCAGCTGACCGTAAGGCTGCACCATTTTGCCAGGGTTCATCCGCCACTGCGGATCCCAAATGGATTTGAATTCGCTGAATGCTTCCACCAGCTTGCGCCCGTACATGACTTCCAGCAGGTCCGCCTTGCTCTGGCCATCGCCATGCTCACCCGAAATGCTGCCCCCGTAGCTGACTACCAGCCGGGCCGCCTCTTCTGTGAACCGTTTGTATTGGTCGAGTCCTTCCGGCGTGAGGAGATCGAAGGGTATCCGGCAGTGCACGCAGCCCTGGCCGAAGTGGCCATACATGGGTATATCCCAGCCATATTTTTTAAAGAGCTTGCGAAGGTCGACGAGGTAATCGCCGATCTTTTCGGGCGGCACGGCGGAATCCTCCCAACCTTCTTCGGTAATGGGGTCGCCGGGCACCCATGCGGTAGCGCCGAGTCCCGACTCGCGGATCTTCCAAAGCATTTTTTCCTGTGCCGGATCGTCGAATAAGCTCATGTCCGGTGGATTCTTGCCGGCGGCGAGCTTTGTCATCATTGCCTTGCCTTTTGCATCCGTCTGGGTTTTGCTGTCGCCTCCGAACTCCACCAACAACCAGGCATGACCGCGCGGCAGCAGGGGCAGGTTCTTCGTATGATAGCCTTTCTTTTCCATATTATGGATCAGCAGGTCGTCGATGCCTTCCAGCCCGATGGGCTTAAAGGATAATATTTCCGGCACGTGCTTTCCGCTGTCATAGAGGTCCGGATATCCCAGCACGACCAGGGTCCGGGCTTTGGGGTTGGGGACGAGCTTTAGCGTAGCCTGCAGGATGGTGACGCAGGTGCTCTCGGTGCCGATGAGTGCGCTGGCCGTATTGAATCCGTTCTCGGGCAGCAGGTCGACGAGATTGTAGCCCGAGACACGTCTTGGAATGTTGGGGAACCTGCGGCGGATCTGGTCTTCGTTCCCGGCTACGAGCGCGCGCAGCTTTTGGTAGATCTCGGCTTTCCGGCCGCCTTCCGCCAGGATGCGTGCGTATTCTTCTTCCGAAGTGGGGCCGACTGTAATTTTGATACCATCATACGTGAGCACCGTCATCGACTGGGTGTTGTGTTCCATTTTAGCTCCATAACCGAAATTGGCGGACATAATGCTATGCACTCCGCAGCTGTTGTTGCCCAGCATGCCGCCAATGGTGCAATGGTTGTGGGTAGATGGATCGGGACCGAAGGTAAGACCGTACTGTTCCGCATAGGCTCTCAGGTCATCCAGGACAATACCCGGCTCGACGGTGATGGTCATGGCTTCCTTATCCAATGAAAGTATTTTGTTGTAATATTTCGACATATCGATGACCACCGCCACGTTGCATGTCTGACCTGCCAGGCTGGTGCCGCCGCCCCTGCTAAGGACAGGAGCGTTATACCGGCGGCAGATGGCGATGCATTCTTCGATGTCTTTTTCGGATCTGGGCAGGACAACGCCAAGGGGGATCTGTCTGTAGTTACCGGAGTCGGTGCTGTAGGTGGCTTTGCTGCCGCTGTCGAATCTTACTTCTCCTGAGATGACCTGTTTCAAATCTGCTTCGAGGGCTTTTATATCTACTCCTTCGGATTGCGGGGTAATGAAGCGTGTGTCGTAGTATTTGCCGTTGTGAAACAGCGCGTATCTGTTGTGGCTGTCTACCTGTGGCTGGTGAATATCTTCCATGACCAGGAATTTGTGACATTCGATGGAAAAACTATGCCACGCGATAGGGGTCGGCAGCCTGCTGTCTGAAGGAAAGACCTAATCCGGGGCGGCTGAGGTCGGGGAATAATTGTCCATTATGGGGCCTGGATGGACCGTCGAACAGGCGGTGCTCTATCAATACATGATCGTGGAAATATTCGGCAATAGAGAACCAGGGCAGGGACAGGGCGGCATGCAGGTGAATGGAGGGGGCGCAATGGCTCGATAGCGGCGTGCGGAAAGCTTCGCAGAGATGTCCTGCCTTAAGGAATCCCGTTAGTCCACCGCAGCGGGTTGCATCCGCCTGAAGGACATCGACTGATCCTGCTGTCAGCAAAGTCCTGAAATCGTCCGGGCTATAGCCGTACTCGCCTGCTACTATCCGCATGTTCCCATTCAGATGCTGGCGGATAAGCGCCAACTGTCCGGGAATCTGTGTGGGTACGGGCTCTTCCAGCCAGCTGACACCATATGTTGAAAAAAGCCGCGCCTGGCTCACTGCTTCCGACATGGTATAGGCCCCGTTGGCGTCGACATACAGTTCCGTTGCGTTCCCGATGGCGGTCCTTGCAATTGCCACACGCCGCTGGTCGGCTTCCTTATCACGACCCACCTTGATCTTGACGGCGCCGATCCCTTCTTCCACCCATCCGTGCAATTGCGAGCGCAGCTGTTCCTCTGTATAAGAGGTAAACCCTCCGCTGCCGTATATTCTCATGCCCTCCCGCTGCTGTCCCAGCAGTCTGCACAGCGGCAGGCCGAGCAGTCTGGCCTTCAGGTCCCAGAGCGCAACATCGACAGCGGATATGGCCATCATTGCCAGACCTGTCTGACCGTTGTTACGGATGGCTCTGACCATGGCTGTATTTATGGCCCGGACATCCGCGGGATCCCGTCCCATGACAATGGGTTTAAGCGTGGAGGTGATCAGGGTGGTGATAGCCTGGGCGCCGTAGGTATATCCGATGCCTTCGCAGGAACCTGCCTTTAGCCTGACAAGGATCAATGTAGTGTCATTCCACTCGATGGTGCCATCCGACTCGGGAAGGTCTGTCGGGATCTTGTAAGCGCTGACCTCGAGGTCTTCGATACCGGTGTTCATGAATGATGCGGCAAATAGTTCTCGATGACCTCTTTGTATGTCTGCTTGATCATATCCCATGCATTGACATCCCCTTTGAGGATGGAAGAGGTAAAATTCTTTGCCTGCTTGAGCGTAATATGCGGCGGCAGCGGCGGCACGGAAGGGTCGCTGAGGACGTCCAGCACTACCGGTATGCGTGTATTTATAGCCTGCTGCAAAGCGGGTATGATATCGGCTTCCTTTTCCACTCGTATGCCTTCGAGACCGAGCATTCTGGCGTATTCGGCATAATTGAAGGGCGGCAATTCTTGTGAGGCCTCGAATTTCGGATCTCCTGCCATGACCCGTTGTTCCCAGGTGACCATGTTCAGGTCCTGGTTGTTGAGTACGATGATGATCAGCCGTGGGTCCGGCCAACGCTTGTAATATTTTGCTATGGTAATCAATTCGTTGATGCCCATCATCTGCATGGCTCCGTCGCCGACAAGGGCGATGGAGACGCGGTCGGGATAGGCAAATTTTGCGGAGATGGCATAGGGGACGCCGGGGCACATGGTCGCGAGGTTGCCCGAGAGGGAGGCTTTCATGCCTTTACGCATCTTCAGGTCCATCGCAAACCAGGTGGCGCTGGAGCCCGAATCGGCGGATACGATGCAGTTATCAGGCAGCAGGGGGCTCAGCTCCCAGAAGAAACGTTGTGGGTTGATGGGCTCGGCGCTCTTCATGGCGCGGGCTTCGAGTAATTTCCACCAGCGTGTTATCTCTTTCTCGAGCTTTTCACGCCAGGAGCGGTCGTTCTTTTTTTCCAGTAAAGGGATCAGGGCCTGTAATGTTTTGCGGCTGTCGCCTTGCAGATTGACATCCGTGGGATAGCGGAGGCCCAGCATGCGGCCATCGATGTCTATCTGTACCGCCTTGACCTTTCCTTCCTTCGGCAGGAACTCCGAGTAGGGGAAACTTGTTCCCACCATGAGGAGCGTATCACACTCCATCATCAGGTCGTAGCTGGGTTTTGTGCCTAATAGTCCGATGCTTCCAGTGACAAAGGGCAGGTCGTCGGGTAATACTGCCTTGCCCAGCAATGCTTTGGCGACGCCGGCTCCCAGCAGCTCTGCTACTTCAATGATCTCGTTGTCGGCTCCGGCGCCGCCGGCGCCGACCAAAATCGCTACTTTTTTGCCCTGGTTGAGCAGGTTGGCGGCGGCCTGCAGATCCGTGAACGACGGTAAGATCTCCGGCCTGGAATAGCTGGTGCCTGTGTGGACGCTGCCATGCACATGTGGGGGCTCCATAAAGTCCAGCTCCTGTACGTCGTTGGGAAGGATAACGCAGGTGACGGTGCGGTAGGTTTGGGCGATGCGGACGGCGCGGTCGATGAGGTGGCGGGCCTGGGCGGGGGAGGTGCAGGTGTGGACGTATTCATGGGCTACGTCCTTGAAGAGGGACTGGAGGTCTACTTCCTGCTGGTAATCGCCGCCCATGGACATTCTTGCCTGCTGGCCTACGATGGCGACAACGGGCTGGTGGTCCATTTTGGCGTCGTATAGTCCGTTGAGGAGGTGGATGGCGCCCGGACCGGAGGTAGACATGCAAACGCCTATTTCTCCTGTGAATTTGGCATGGGCGCAGGCCATAAAGGCGGCCATTTCTTCATGGCGGGTTTGGATAAAGTCTATTTTGTCTTTTGCTCTGTTCAATGCGCCCATTACTCCGTTGATGCCGTCACCGGGGTAGCCGAAGATGCGTGTGATGCCCCATGCGGCAAGGCGATCGACGATGAAGTCGCTGACTTGCTGTGCCATAGTGAGTATTTTGGCATGGTGGATGGAAAAATTGTGCCACGGGACTAATTCAGCTGTTTTTTCAGCGCTTCGAGATCCAGGTTCCTGTCATAGGTCTTCAATGTATTGGCGAGGTGCGTGAGGGTGGCCCTTGCATGAGAGAACTGTTCCGTCTTGAAGACGGGCGCATTCAGGTCCAGGACCTGGTTGGAGAAGAGTGTGGAGAAGTAGAGCTGTCTGCTGACGAGCTTATAATCTTTTGGCATATCGAAATACCATATGAGGAAGAGGCGGTCCTTGATGGTGATCCATTCTGTCTGGAGCTGGCTGTAATTCTGTTTGAGCTTCTTCCTATAGTAGCCCAGCTCGTAATTCATGTATTTGGTGAGGGTTTCTTTTTCCTGAGCGGTAGTCATGCTGCGGGCGTCGATGGGGGGCTGTGATGGTACCAGGGTGGCCTGTACGATCTGGCCGTCGACGGTGATGAAGCCGGGGATGTCGGAGTTCTTTACTGTTTTGGCATTTACATCCATGGTGAAGGAGCGTTCCGTGCTGGCAAAGGCGATCATGGCCTTTTTTTTGCCCGCCAGGAGGCTGGCGTGGACCTCGTCGATCTGAGGTGTTTTTGGGGTTTTTTGCGCATGGGTAAGGGTGGAGGCGCCCATGAGGGTGGCCAGGATAATACCGGCGACGGCTTGCTTTTCAAGGATCTGGATAGGGTGCATACAGCGAATCGGGGTTTTTTTACTGTAGGTAAACGGAAAATGGCACAAATTCGTATTTTCCGCCAGCAATTCCATTGTTCCATTCACGCATATTCTATTAAAACATATCAATCCCCTCCAATTCATGAAGCGTTCCTTTATTATGACGGCAATAGCCGTAGTAGCAACATTTTATGCTTTCTCACAAAATAAGCCCGCCACTCCCCAGCATACGGACACTGCCAAGCCAAAGGTCCCTGTGATCCAGGCTCCCAAGTCGGGTCCCAAGCCTTATAAGGAGGTCATTACGGATAATGCCGTCACCTGCAAGGGGCTGTTCACGGTGCATAAGGTAGACGAAAGATGGTTTTTTGAAATACCCGATTCGTTGCTGAAGAGGGAGATCATGGCCATTACGCGGTTCAGCAAGACCGCCGGTGGAGGTGTTTATGGCGGTGAGCTGGCCAATCAGCAGGTGCTGCAGTGGGAGAAGGGACCCAACAATACCGTGTTCCTTCGGGTAGTGATCCTGGTGAATATGGCGGATTCCACCAATAAGATATATACGGCGGTGGCCAACTCCAATGTGAATCCTATTGCCGCGGCCTTCGAGATAAAGGCTTTCGGCAAGGACTCCGGCAGCGTGGTCATCGATGTCACGGATTTTTTCAAGGGGGACAACCTGGTAGTGAGCATTCCTGCTTCCGTCAAGGGCCGGATGCGGCTGGGTGGACTGGCCGGCGACCGGAGCTATATCGATCGGATCAATACCTATCCCATCAATACCGAGGTACGGACGGTCAAGACCTTTACGATGGGGGGCGGGCCGGCCCTGCCTTTTGGGTTTAGCTTCGGAACGCCCACGGATGCGGCGGGAGCGTCTACTTTAGAGCTCAATACTTCCTTTATCCTGCTGCCGGCCACGCCGATGAAGAAAAGGCTTTTCGACCGCCGGGTAGGGTATTTTGCGGATGACTATACCGTCTACAGCGACGATCAGCAGAAAGTGGACAACCAGGAATTCATCGTCCGCTGGCGGCTGGAACCCAGGGACGAGGATTATGACAAATGGCGCAAGGGCGAGCTGGTGGAGCCTAAGAAGCCCATCATCTATTATATCGATCCCGCCACTCCAAAAAAATGGCGACCCTATCTTATACAGGGTATAAATGACTGGCAGCAGGCATTCGAAAAGGCTGGGTTCAAGCATGCCATCGAAGCGAGGGAATGGCCGGAGAATGACAGCACGATGAGCCTTGAGGACGCCCGTTATTCCGTGCTGCGTTATTTTGCTTCGAACATCGAGAACGCCTATGGACCCAATGTACATGACCCGCGCAGCGGAGAGATCATCGAGAGCCATATCGGATGGTATCACAATATCATGGAGCTGCTGCATGACTGGTATATGATCCAGACGGCGGCGGTGGATCCCAGGGCCCGGAAGATGAACCTGGACGACAGCCTGATGGGACAGCTCATTCGTTTTGTCTCTTCTCATGAAGTGGGGCATACTTTAGGACTCCGTCACAATATGGGAAGCAGCAGCACGGTGCCGGTGGAAAAGCTGCGGGACAAGGCATGGCTGGATGTGCATGGGCATACTCCTTCCATTATGGACTATGCCCGATTCAACTACGTAGCGCAGCCACAGGACAATATCCCCGAGCAGGATCTTTTCCCCCGCATCGGCGAATATGACCGCTGGGCCATTCAATGGGGGTATTCTCCGACCAGCGCGAAAGATGAGAAGGAGGATAAGAAGATCGTCAACAAGTGGATCATCGACAGCCTGAAATCCAACCCCCGTCTCTGGTTTGGCGGTGAAGGATACAGCTCCGACCCCCGGGCGCAGACGGAGGACCTTGGGGACAACAGCATGAAGGCGGGCGAATATGGCATCAGGAATCTGCAACGCATCCTGCCCAATCTGCAGGAGTGGACCCGTGAAGAGGGGGATGAGTATGAAAACCTTACCGAAATGTACCGGCAGCTGGTAGGACAGTTCAGCCGATATATGAGCCATGTGCTGCGGAATGTGGGCGGTATCTATGAGACCTATCGTACGGTGGAAGAAGCGGGGGATGTATATGCGCCGGCGCCCAAAGCACGTCAGCAGGAAGCGGTAGCCTTTTTGAACAAACAGCTGTTCGAGACGCCGCACTGGCTGCTGGATGACAATATCCTGAACAAGATCAGCAGCCCCATTCAAGGCGACCCTGTGGGTTCCCTGCAGACCAGCGTTTTGAGCGGCCTGCTGTCTCCCTCCCGATTGAACAACCTGCTACAGGCTGCCGGCCGATATGGCGACAGCAAGGTTTATACCGTAGAGGACCTGCTGACGGATACGCGTAAAGAGATCTGGAAGGAGCTGACCACGCATGCCGTTATCGATGTCTACCGGAGGAACCTTCAAAAAGCGTATGTGGAGGCCCTTATTGCGCTGGCGAATCCCGCACCTCCGCCAACTACGACATTAGGTCCCGGCATCACCATTACATTCGGGATCAATACGAAGAATACCGATCTTACGTCCATAGGACGGGGCGAGCTGGAGGAATTGAGAGCGCGTATCCTCAGCGCCATTCCCGCGACGACGGATAAGATCAGCCGGTATCATCTCAAGGATATTGCGGAGCGTATCAAGCAGGCGCTGAATCCGGCTCTTCGGTAACGGTAGTGAACGTATGAGCATGCAAAGGCGCCCCTTAGTGGGGCGCCTTTTTTACGGGAATGAGCGACTCTGCGGGGAGGGTCAGCCTGATAAACCGTTTGAGATTTTCGTCATAATACTTGCAACGGACGTTGCCTTTGTGCTCATTGAACTCTTCCACGATGAGCTTGATGTCATGGAGGCATTCGAAGGTGACTTCGGCACCCGTCTTTAGGAAGTGGTACATGGCAGCAGGTTTTTTTAAGGGGCGACTGACCGAGGCCTGGTTGTATACCCTTAGGTTAAAACTATATTTCTACCTATAAAAACACAGGCCCGGGGGGGTGGGACTACCTGGTAGCTACAATTTTTTTTAGCGTCATTTTTTTGACTCCCCGGGGCAGGAGGACGGGGTCAAAATCATAAAATACCTGTCTGGAAAGCAGATTTCAGGATACGGGACGGGAAAGCTAAATTTGTCGTCCGGCACGCCCCCAGTGGGGCGTGTCCGTATTATTAAAAAACAGACCATGGTAAAAATGAAAAAAATCGCCCTTATCCTGACATTTTTAGGGATCTATATGGGGGTAGCGGCTCAAAAGGCCAATTGGCAGAACCTGGACCTCCAAACAGACAGTGTATTCGGGATCAGTACGGAGAAGGCGTACAAGGAGCTGCTGCATCATAAAAAGGCTACCACTGTGCTGGTGGCGGTGATCGACGGCGGGGTGGATACGGCCCATGAGGACCTGAAGGCTGTGATCTGGAATAATCCTAAGGAGAAAGCCTATAACGGGAAGGATGATGACAAGAACGGGTATGTGGATGATGTGCATGGATGGAATTTTATCGGCGGGCCAAAGGGAGATGTTCACTATGACAACCTGGAGCTGGTGAGGATCCTTCGCCGGGATTCCGCCCGATACAGCGGGCTCACGGATTCTACCGTAACGACTGCGGACAAGGCAGGCTATGAGAAATACAAGAAAATGCGGAAGGAGTATGAGCAGGGGGTGGTGAATGCCACGCGTACGCTGCAGGGTATCGAGGGATTCAAGACGGTGCTGGACAGGGTAGTGGCTGCCATTGGCAAGGATACGCCTACCATCGATGATTTCAGGAAGTATATTCCCCGGGACCCCGGGGAAACGCAGATATGCAGGGTGGTGATCGGCCAGCTGGAGAAGGACCCTGATTACACGCATTTCAAGGAGGATGAGCTGGGGGGTGCGCTGAAGCATTTCCAGGTACAGAAAGAATATCAATACAATATCTCCTATGATCCCCGGAGCATTGTAGGGGATGACTACAACAATTCGCAGGAGCGGTATTATGGCAATACGGATGTAACGGGTCCTGATGCGGATCATGGCACGCATGTATCGGGGATCATCGGCGCTGAGCGGGACAATGCCATCGGCATCATGGGTATAGCGGATCATGTGCAGATCATGGCAGTGCGGGTAGTGCCGGATGGGGACGAGCGGGATAAGGATGTGGCCAATGGTATCCGTTATGCGGCGGATAATGGGGCGAAGGTGATCAATATGAGCTTTGGCAAGGGATACAGCTGGGATAAGAAGGCGGTGGACGATGCCGTAAAATATGCCATGTCAAAAGATGTGCTGCTGGTACATGCGGCGGGTAATGAAGGGAACGATCTCGAAAAGCATACGAACTATCCTACACGGGTATACGAAGATGGGAGCGGTCAGGCTGATGCCTGGATAGAAGTGGGCGCTTCCGGCATGGATGATGACAGCACGCTGGTAGCTTCCTTTTCCAATTATGGGAAGACCAAGGTAGATGTGTTTGCGCCCGGTGTTGCCATTTATTCCACTACTCCCGGCTCGCACTATGCCAATCACGATGGTACGAGCATGGCGGCTCCTGTGGTAACGGGACTGGCGGCGCTGATCCGGGAATATTATCCCAAGCTGAGTGCCTCCCAGGTAAAGGAGATTATTATGCGTAGTGTGGTGAAACCCACGCACAAGGTGATTGTCATGGACGATGATCAGCCGCGTCAGGTGCTGCTGTCCGACATCAGTGTCACTGGCGGGGTTGTGAATGCGTATGAAGCGTTGAAACTAGCCGCGACCTATAAGTAATATCCGAAGAATGGGGTTCGTTAGGCCTGACTTTTGTTGTGCTCATAAAAAAAACTGCTATGATCGGTGTTTTACCCGACCTTCCTCCTAATGTAGCGGGTTTTAGGGCTTACGGAGAGGTTACAAAGGACGACTTTGAAAAAGTGATCTTTCCGGAGGTGAAAAAGCATAAGGAACAGAGAGGCAAATTAAATTTTGTTTTGTATGTGGACACTCCGTTAAAGAATTTTAGCGTGGGGGCCTGGATACGGGATATCTGGCTGGGCATGAAACAGTTTGCCAGCTGGCGCAAGATCGCTATCATATCGGATGTGGAAAAGATCCGGAATTTCACTGACAATATAAGTTTTCTTCTTCCGGGGGAGTACAAGGGATTCCCTGTGTCGCAGCTGGCGGCGGCTATCCGCTGGGCGGCTATGGAGGACCAGGAGCCGGATGTGGAAGAGGCGATCCCGGAGCATATCGAGCGGCTGCTGCCGCCGCAGGAGAAGGGCAGGTCGACGGTGACTTCGGCCCAGGTAGCGGTAAGCAAGGAGGCGGATGCGCGGTATATCTTTGAAAGGGCGACCAACAGATTGTTCGATGTGAATGAGTGGACGGATCATTGTGGCGCTTTGTCGGCGGCCTTTCAGCTGACGGACGATGAGGGGGAGGCGTTAAAGGGGCGTGCGGCCGTTGGCGACTATATACGTATTGATATACCGGGTCCAGCTACGAGCGAAGGGCGGGGTTATGACTGGGTGAAGATCGAAAAGATAGAACAGCCTGCAATCGTAGCGCCGGGGGCTATCTCGCTGATGCAGGTGCGGCCATGTTCGAATCCGCAGGTCA
>DASZWE010000133.1:0-24624 GCA_035546735.1 Puia sp. | reverse complement strand
GACAATTGTCCTTACTCGATGAAAAAGAACAACATATACCAGGGTCGGTACAATATAGCATCCGCCGGTACGAGCGTCATCCCCAATGGAGCATGGATGATATGGGCATGCTGGCCTATCATTACAAGAAAGATGATCCTTCTCAAAACTACCTGGAACTGCGTTTTTGTATCGCAGGGAATGTGTATTGCCGCAAGAACAGTACGGAATGTAACGCCTGCAAGGCAAATGAGACTTCGGGCTGCTCCGAGAAGGTAGACACGGTGGATGTGCTCAGTTTCCGGTTCCTCGCAGTGCATCTCTCTCAGTTCGGCCGGCCACGCAAGGCGGAAAGCACGCTGAGCCAGGATATATTGGATTTTCGTCATCCTTCTTCTTTCTCCAAGATACTTTCTCTCTGCGGAAGGACCCGGCTGGTGCTGGAAGCTCTTCTGGGGCACAACTATACGGACAGCATGGAGAATATCTTTATCAATGCGCAAAGCCAGATGCTGCTGCTGTACAGCCTGGAATGTATGGTAGGTGAAAAAGAGGTGGAAGGATTCCAATGCAAGTTCCTGGCTAATGAGGCGGACAGGGAAAAGATCGTCCGCGCGCGTGAGATCCTGCTGGAGCATATCGGCGAGCCCCTTACGATCAAGGAACTGAGCCGGAAGGTAGCCATCAATGAGTGCTATCTGAAGAAGGGGTTCAAGGAAATGTTCGGTACCACCATTTTCGACTTCTATCAAAGCCAGCGTATGGAGCATGCCCGTTATCTCCTGTATGAAAAGGGGCTTAGCGTTACGGAAGTGTCCATCATGCTGGGTTATTCCTCCATCTCGCATTTTTCCACCGCCTTTAAGAAACACACGGGGTTGAAGCCGTGTGAATTGTTGTTGCATTAAAGCATGGGTCATCAAAAGGCCAGGAGATCAAAGGCGTAAGTATAGCTGATCAAAGTTCTGCCCTCGATGTTCTCTTTCCATGCGGACTCTTTATGACTCATATCCACCAGCTGTCGGGTTTTCAGGTTCTTTAATTTTTCCAGGATTGTCTGCAAGCTGTCCAATTCTTCGGCGGTGAAAAGCTCTTTTTGGAATTGCGTTTTGGAAGAGGGGGCGATAATTACCATTTCTTTGTCTTCATCCCATATCTCATATCTTACATCAATGATATCTTTTTCTGCAGCCTGATTGAACAATGTATCGAACTGGCTGGGTACAGGTCCCCATTGTATGGCGCGATATTGCAGACCACTGACACCTATGCCAAATCTTTTAAAATGATAAAAATCTGCATAGAACAAAAGCTTGTTCAAAGCAGTTTTCAAAAATGCCTGATGATCTGCAAAGAATCTCACTATATGATATGCTTTTTCGGGGCTTGTCTTTCGAAATCCATTGAATTCGGAGGGTGCTCCGATACCTAAGCTTTTTTCATAGAGGAGACGCCACCCATTGCCTTCATTCTTAAGCCCAGCCAACTTTTTATGGATCCTGTCTTTTTGTTTTTCCTCCATATCGCTGAGCCCGACCAGCTTCATGAATTCCACAGGAGAAGCAGCCATCTGAATGATCCGGGCATTTGTTTCGCTGGGAATATCGCCCTTCTCGTAAAGCCCATATTGGTTTACTCCGAATCCAAGTATTTGAGACATGGTAGTTGCCGGCAGATCGTACCGGCTACGGATATTCCTGATCTCTTCCACAAAGGGCAAATTGTGTTTTGCCCGGAATGCGTTATACACTTGCACCAGGTTGATGTTGCCTATTGCCTCATCCACGAACTCCTCATCGGAATCTTTACACTTGAAATAATGATACATTATCTCAAATTTTTCTTTTCGAAATTCCAATGTTCTTTTCTCCCGGGCCAATTCCATTGGCTGTCCTGTTATTGGGCTGTTCATATTCAACTAATTTTAAGAGGGTACACCATTTTATGCTCTGAGTAATGAAAAGAGATACAGATCGTCGTGCTATTGGGACGTCCTAACTGCACCTTTATATAGACCTCTTTTCCTTTTATAATCTTTCCAAAGACCCACATATCGGAGAGATCATATAATTTATCAGGAAGAGGACCTGCCGCATAATCCTCACAAGTCAATTCCAGTAGGGTCTTTTTTGCGTCAGTATAGCTCATCTCGAGGTCTAATAATGTCAATGTATTCTTGTTACTGACCCTGTCTGTTCGGAAAATGATATCCCAGACCTTTGATTTGGTAATGAAATCCCGCAAAAACAGCGACACCTCCTCTCTTTTTTTATAGCCAAGCTAAATTTCTTAGCAAAGGTAAAGGTAAAGGGAAGAGGGTTTAAAAACAAAAATTTTTTTGCATTTATTCAACTTTAACGTTGAATTTGGCCTATTTCCTGTAGGCTTTCCTTTACGGCCTTTATTGTGTCGTCCAGGTCCTTTTGCTGGAGGGCATTGTTCAGGAACCAGCTTTCGAATGCGCTGGGTGGCAGATAGACGCCTCTTTTCAGCAGGGCGTGGAAGAAGGTCTTGAATCGCTGGTTATTGGCGGCGGATGCGGAGGCGAAGTCTACGACGGGGTTTTCGCTGAAGTGCACGCTGATCATGGATCCAAGCTGATTGACCTGGTAGGGCTGTCCCCATGCTTTTAGCGCTTTGTCGATGCCATCCCTTAAGTAAATAGTCTTTTCTTCCAGCTCTGTATATATTTGGGGATTGTTCTTCAATTCCTTCAACAGCGTATAACCTGCGATCATGGCGATTGGGTTGCCGCTGAGCGTGCCTGCCTGGTAGACATTTCCCAGGGGGGCGATGTGCTGCATGATCTCTTTTCTGCCGCCAAAGGCGCCTACGGGCATGCCTCCTCCAATGACCTTGCCATAGGTCAGCAGGTCGGCGCGGATGCCCAGCCTTTCCTGGGCGCCGCCGGGTGCGAGCCGGAAGCCCGTCATGACCTCGTCGAGTATCAGCACGATGCCTTCGATGTCGCAAAGGCTGCGTAACCCTTCCAGGAATCCGGCCCGGGGCAGGATACAGCCCATGTTGCCGGCTACGGGTTCCACGATGATGGCGGCGATCTCACCCTTATGCTCAGCTGCTATTCTTTTTACGGCGCTGAGATCGTTGTAGGGCGCGGTGAGGGTGTCCTGCGACACGCCGGGTGTTACGCCGGGTACGGTCTGGATATTAAAGGTAGCCACGCCGCTGCCTGCCTTGACAAGAAAGGGGTCTGCGTGGCCGTGATAATGGCCTTCGAATTTTATGATCTTGTTCCTGCCGGTGTATCCTCTTGCCAGGCGAATGGCGCTCATACAGGCTTCGGTGCCGCTGCTGACCATGCGGATCAGGTCGACATTGGGGACCATGCTGATGATAAGCTCGGCCATTTCCACCTCGAGCCGGGTGGGGGCGCCATACGAGGTGGAGTATACGGCATATTCCTGTATGGCCTTTACGACGGGTTGCCAGGCATGCCCGAGGATCATGGGTCCCCAGGAGGCGATAAAGTCGATGTAACGTCTGCCGTCCACGTCATAGAGATAGGGACCTTCGGCCTTTTGGATGAACAGGGGAGTGCCGCCTACGCTGCGGAAGGCGCGGACGGGAGAGTTGACCCCGCCGGGAATGCTTTGTTGCGCTCTTTCAAACAATTGCTGGCTTTTTTCGTACATATGCTGGATGCGTTGAAAATATGATTTTTAAAGGTACAGTTGAAACAAGTCATTGGCCAGGTGACCAGATCTCTATGCGTTCAAAAGTCTGGCGGCGTCCTTTGCAAAATAGGTGGCGATGAGGTCGGCTCCGGCCCGCCGGATCGAGGTGAGGGTTTCCAGTATCGCCTTTTCTTCGTTGATCCATCCCATTTTGGCAGCGGCCTTGATCATCGCATATTCGCCGCTGATATTATAGGCGCTGACGGGCACTTCCACGGCATCTTTTACTTCGCGGATGATGTCGAGATAGGGCAGGGCGGGTTTCACCATCACGATGTCGGCGCCTTCTTCCACATCCATCTGCGCTTCTTTGACGGCTTCTATCCTGTTGGCATAGTCCATCTGGTAGGTTTTCTTATCGCCAAAGCCGGGTGCGGAGTCCAGGGCGTCCCTGAACGGGCCGTAGAAGCAGGACGCATACTTCGCGCTGTATGCCATGATGCCTGTCTGTGTATAGCCATTCTCTTCCAGGCCCTGGCGTATGGCCCCGATGCGGCCATCCATCATATCGCTGGGGGCTACGAAGTCGGCGCCTGCATCGGCATGGCTAAGGCTCATTTTTACAAGGGCTTCGACGGTGGGGTCATTCACGATCTCGCCATTCTCCACGATGCCGTCATGTCCATAAGAGGAGTAGGGGTCGAGCGCTACGTCCGTCATGACGACCATGTCCGGCACGGCCGCCTTGATGGTCCGGATGCTTTCCTGCATAAGGCCATTGGGGTTCCAGGCCTCGCGGCCGGTGTTGTCCTTCAATTCATCCTTGCACTTGATAAAGAGAAGGACACTTTTGATACCAAGGCTCCACAGCTCTTTTACCTCCTTAACGGTGCCATCGATGCTGCGGCGATAATAGCCGGGCATGGAGGGTATCTCGTGTTGCTGGCCTTTCCCTTCGTCGATGAAGAGGGGCACGATAAAGTTGTTGGGAGTAAGTATGGTCTCGGCTACCATGGCGCGGATGGAGGGAGTCTTGCGTAAAATTCGATTTCTTCTTTGTAAATACATATTTTGAAATTTATTTGGTCCACTCCCTGGGATGGAGGCAGGCGTCGAGCAGGTCGGCCTCGGGCGTCCCGGGGTGCGGTTGATAATTATAAACCCAGCGTGCCCGCGGAGGCAGGCTCATCAGGATGCTCTCGGTGCGTCCCTGTGTCCTGAGTCCAAAGAGGGTGCCTCTGTCGTGGACGAGGTTGAATTCTACATAACGACCTCTTCGTATCTCCTGCCATTCCTTTTCCCTTGCTCCATAGGGAGTATCTTTTCTTCGAAGGACGATGGGGGTATAGGCGGACACAAAGGCGTTACCGCCTGCCTGTTGGAAGGCGAGCAGCTCTTCGGCGCCGGCCTCATCGGCGGGGCGCAGGTGATCGTAGAATACGCCGCCAATGCCGCGCATCTCGTCGGAGCGATGTTTGTTGACGAAGTATTCGTCACACCATCTTTTGTACTGCGGGTATTTCTCTTTTCCAAAAGGGTCCATGGCATTTTTCAGCGTGCCGTGGAAGTGTTGTGCGTCCTCTTCGAACAGGTAGTAGGGGGTGAGGTCGGAGCCTCCGCCAAACCATCTGTCGGTGACATTGCCCTGCTCGTCGTACAATTCAAAATACCGCCAGTTGGCATGCGTGGTAGGAACATAGGGGTTCAGGGGATGGATCACGAGCGAGAGACCGGCGGCGAACCATTTCGACGGATGAACCGGAGGTTCGTCGTCTGGAACCGAGCCCTGCGAAGGTTCCGACCGAGGAGGACCTTTCGAAGTACCCGAGGGATCGAAGGGTACGGACGAGGAAGGGCGTGACGAAGCAGCCCTGACGAAGTCCTCGTCCAAAGACCTGGCGACATTAGACCCGATCTTTAGCTGGGCCCGCATGGCGTCGGTGACATTGCCCCAGACTACGGATGTATTAACTCCGCCCTTTTCGAAGACGGCTCCTTCTTCAATGACCCGGGTGGTGCCGCCGCCGCCACCTTCTCTTTTCCATTCGTCGGTGATGAATTTCGTGTGGCCGTCGATGTCTTCCAGGCACTGACAGATATTGTCCTGCAGCTGGTGGATATAGCTTATCCACCTGTCCCTGAAAGGGTGTGTAGCTGTCTTGTATAGCATTTTTTCCGGCTCCATAAAGCCTTTTATTTTAAGAAATCCAGCAAAGGTCTTATAAAAAGTTGAAACGCCTCCACATGCGGCACATGTCCGATGCCGGGCAGCTCCACGAGGCGGGAGTCGCTGATCTTTTCATGTGTCAGTCTTCCAAGGACGGGATAATTTCCCAGTGTTTTTCTAATACTGTCGGGGACCATGTCCTTGCCGAGGGCTGTCCTGTCCAGCTGTCCGATGATCAGCAGGGTCGGCGTTTTTATATTCCCGAACTCATAGCATACGGGTTGCGTAAATATCATATCATAGGTGAGGGCGGAGTTCCAGGCAATTCTGTCGTATTCGGGGCTGAGGGTCCATCCCGCGGGGATGTTCAGCCATTTGTCATAGTCGGGCGACCAGGTGCCGTGGAAATAGCTTGTCATCTCATATTTTTTCAGGGAGGCGTAGGTCTGATGACGCTCCACCCGGAACCATTCGTCGATGGTACGGTAGGGCACTTTCACCTTCCAGTCTTCGAGGCCGATGGGGTCTTCCAGGATAAATTTCTCTACGATGCCGGGGTACATGAGGGTGAAGCGGGTCGCGAGCATGCCGCCCATGGAATGTCCCAGGACGCTGATCTTTTCAATCTGCAGGCTGTCCAACAAGGCTTTGGTGTTGCTGGCCAGGAGCTGAAAGCTGTATTCGAGGGTAGCGGGTTTGGAGGATTTGCCAAATCCAATCTGATCCGGGATGATGACACGGAATCCCTCACCGGCCAGCGCCGCGGCTGTCTGTCCCCAATACGCTCCACAGAAGTTCTTGCCATGCAGGAGCAGTATGGAGTGGCCATTGGGTTTAGCCGGGGTCACATCCATATAAGCCATCTTCAGTGTCTGCTGCTGGATCTGGAGGGTGATGTATTTTACGGGATAAGGATATGCATAATTCTCCAGACAGAGACCGAGGGGTGTGGGTTCGCCGGCCGCCGGAGACTGTGCGATGCTGTGGCTGCCGGTGAGGGCGAGCCAGCCAATCAATATTCCAAAAAATGTCTGCTTCTTCATATACATCTGTTTTGGGCAGGCGGTGCAATCGGTGTGCCTTGTGACCGGCCAGGGCTGTTGTCCCTTCCTAACGGTAGTCCTTTACGGCCTGGACGAAGGCCCTGGCGTGATCCACGGGTACGTTGGGCAGGATGCCGTGTCCCAGGTTGGCGATATGCGGATGTCCTTTGAATGCATCCATCATGGCGCGTACTTCCTTTTGTATCACAGGGATGGGGGACAGGAGTTTGGCAGGGTCGAAATTCCCCTGCAGGGTTACTTTGTGTCCGGCCAGCTGACGGGCCATCTGCGGACGAATGCACCAGTCGATGCCCAGGCCATGTGCGCCGGTGGCGGCCATGCCTTCCAGGGAGGACCAGGCTCCTTTTGCAAAGATGATGGTGAGGACTTCGTCTCCGGACGCTGTGCGAACGCCCTTCAGGGCCTCTACTATCTGGCGTATATACTTAAGGGAGAGGTTCTCGAAATCATCGGGACTTAATAATCCTCCCCAGGAGTCGAATATCTGTACCACATCGGCGCCGGCCCTGGCCTGTCCTTTCAGATAGGCGATGGTGGTGTCGGTGATCATCTGCAGCAGCTGGTGGGCCGTTTCGGGCTGTGTATAGCAAAAGACCTTGGCTTCGTCGAATGTTTTGGAGCCTTTGCCTTGTACCATGTAGCACAGCAATGTCCATGGGGCGCCTGCAAAGCCGATGAGGGGTACGCGGCCATCCAGGGTCTTTTTGGTGAGGCGAAGGGCGTCGAATACATAACCCAGGGACTCTTCGACGTCGGGCAGGTGTAACCGTGCGAGGTCTTTTTGATCTTTTATGGGTTGCGGTAACAAAGGGCCTTTGCCTTCGATCATTTCCACTTCCAGTCCCATGGCCTGTGGCACGACCAGGATGTCTGAAAAGATGATGGCGGCGTCCACGCCGACCTGCTCAACGGGCTGGATGGTGATCTCTGTGGCGAGTTCGGGTGTCTGGCAGCGTTGGAAGAAGGTGTATTTCTCCTTCAGCTTCATATAGTCGGGGAGATAGCGGCCTGCCTGTCGCATCATCCATACGGGGGTACGTTCAGTCTGTTGTCCTCTCAGTGTTCTTAGTAGTAGATCGTTCTTTAGCTGGCTCATATATTCTTTTGATAATAGTCGATCAGTTGCCGGATCAGGGCTTCCTTTTCGGGGGAGGCGCTGGTGACGACAGGGTTGTTCGCATAGGTACGGATGGTATCGGCGGTGGTCGTTCCGATGGCAAATAAAATGGTTTTTTCTGTTGTGCCGTTCATGGAAAAAAAACTATGTACGGCGCTGGGGCTGAAAAAGACGATGCCGTCGTATACGTCCTCTATCCGCTGCGGGGTTTGCGTTGTCTTATAGACTACCAGCTCATGTACACGGACGCCTGCTGCGGTCAATTTCTCCGGCAGTTCCTCTCTTCGCCGGTCGCCGCAGAAAAAGAAGACCTCATCGGGGTGATGTTCCAGTATCACGCCGGCCAGCGCTGCTGCCGAGGAGGCGGTGCCTGCGATGGAGGGGGCGCCGAAATTGGCTTCGATCTGGCGACGCGTGGCGGCACCGATGCAGAAAATTTGCCACCGGGGGGATAAGCCTTCCAGGGTGGCCTGGCACCCGGCTACAGCTTCGACGGCGTTCATGCTGGTGAACACGGCTGTCAGGGATCGTTCTCCCAGCTGCTGTACCTGGTGTGTCAACGTTGTATCCCGGATGGGTTCGGTGTCGATGAAGGATAAGGCGTCGATCCGGATGCCTTTTTGGGCGGCCTGGTCCAGCAAGCGTGGCTCGAGGGGCCGGGTGGATAGTATGCGGATCGTTGGTTCTATCATGTTATGTATTCGGAGCGGCCGATGCCGGTGCGGATGCGGCCCGTATGCTGTCGGCGATGGCTTTTCCTCCTTTCTCCAATAATTCTTCTGCTGCGAGCCTGCCGGTGCCGGCGATCCTGTCCACGGGTAAGATCCTTTCCACTTCTACCTTTTCGCGTCCGTCCAGGGACAGTATATGACCTCTGAAAAAAAGTTCATCGTCCTCTATTTCGGCCAGGGCGCTGATGGGGGTAGAGCATCCTCCCAGGAGGGTACGCAGGAACTCGCGCTCAATCTGTGTGCACAAGGCCGTGTCGGGGTCGTCCAGGGGTTCGCATGCTTTGGCGGTGCTTTCGTCTTCGTCTCTGCATACGACCATGATGGCGCCTTGCGCGGGGGCGGGCAGCATCCAGTCGAGGAGCAGGCTTTTTTCGGGGCGGAGATGGATACGTTCCAGTCCAGCCTGTGCAAAGATGGCGGCATCCCAGTCCTCTTCTTCCAATTTTCTGAGGCGGGTATTGACGTTGCCCCGGAGATTATGTATCTGGTGTCCCGGGTATTTATGCAGCCACTGGGCTTTGCGGCGGATGCTGCTGGTGGCGATATGGGCGATGTAATCTTTTTGGGTCAGGATGGCGGGATCGGTCTTATAGACCAGCAGATCATATACGGGGCCTCTTTTCAGAACGGCGGCCTGCCGGATACCCTGGGGTAGCTGTGTCGGTACGTCCTTCATGGAGTGTACGGCAATATCGATCTTATTATTCAGGAGTGCGCTGTCGAGGCTGCGGGTGAAGACGCCCTGAACGCCCATGGCATAGAGCGGGGTTTTGAGGTCGATGTCGCCTTCGCTCTTAATATAAACGAGTTCTGCGGTTATACCTTCGTGTGACAACAGGTCTTTTACCTGTGTGGCCTGCCAGACAGCCAGCTGACTTTCTCTTGTGCCTATCCGGATCGGTGTCTGCATGTGGGGGTCAATTTAACTCCGTGGCGGCCGCGGGAGCGGACCGCTGAGGGCCTGTAGCGATGTATTCGTTGATGGCCTCTATATAGTGACAGCCACCTTGATTGCGCTGACGCATTTTGATGGCCATGCCATTGATGACGCGTTGGATATGCTCATCCGTGTGGATGGTGGAAGGAAAAGGTTCTCCGGTGCTGAAGATGGGGCAGGTATGCATTTCTTTCAGCTTGGTCTTGACGGCTTTCAGTACGGGAACATATTTCCGCATGTCGTGCCATTCCATGAATTCCCGGATATGTTCGGTGATGATGGCCATTGCCTTGGGCACTTCGGCCTCCCTTTTTTGGAGGGTTTCATCCTTCAGCCTGGAGAGCTCGTCGACATTCACGAGGGTGATGCCGGGCAGTTCGGTGGCTGATTTTTCTATATTACAGGGGATGGAAAGATCGATGAGCATTTTGTCTCCCCTGCCTTCGAGGTGCTGACGGAGCAGCGTGGGCTGTTCGGCGTTGGTGGCGACGAGGATGATATCGGACTCTCCGATGTGTTCTGCCACTTTTTCCAGGGGGGCATGACGGAGGCCCATTTCTTTCGCCAGTGCAGCGGCCTTATCTTCTGTCCTGTTGACAAGCGTGATATCTTTTGTGTCCAGGTAATCCACCATATTGCGGCAGGTGTTGCGGCCTATCTTGCCGACGCCGATAAGCAGGATCTTTTGACCGGACATCTGACCCATTTTTCCCTTTATATATTGAATGGCGGCGAAGGAGACGGAAACGGTGCCACCGCTGATGGCCGTTTGATTCTTGATGGATTTGGAGGATTGAAGCACGCAGTTGA
The DNA here is from genome assembly GCA_035546735.1 of Puia sp. Taxonomy (GTDB): domain Bacteria; phylum Bacteroidota; class Bacteroidia; order Chitinophagales; family Chitinophagaceae; genus Puia. Next base: position 14,184 of record DASZWE010000133.1, on the reverse strand, counting down.
CGAGCCTTTCCATGAAGGGGCCGATGAACTGGCGTTCACGGGCAAATTTTACTGCCGTCTTGATCTGGCCGACTATTTCGTAATCTCCCAGGATCTGGGAATCCAATCCCGCGGCTACCTGGAAAAGATGATCGACCGCGTCCAGCCCACTCTTTATATAAGCGATCTTTGAAAAAGCCGCAGGTGTGCCGATGGTCTGGGTGCACAGCAGGTCGATCAGTTGAGCGGGCTCTTCGGCAAATCCATAGATCTCTGTCCTGTTGCAGGTGGATAGAACAAACAGTTCGTGTAGCTGATGGCTGGGTGCGAGAGCGAGCAGCTTTTCGTATTGCTCGGGGCTGATAGCAAACTGACCTCTGATGGCTGCATCCGTCTTCTTATAGTTGATGCCTGCGATAAAGAATTTAGAGATATCAGCGGGTCTGTTTGGCATTAGTGTTTCCTTGTTTCCTGCTAGTTCCAATTAAGTACGCAAAATTACTTTGAAGGGTTCCTATAAAACGAATTTTTCTGTCATTAGACTGTCATTTCATAGGTGACATTTCTCCATGGGCCTGAAATTCATCTCATACGGGCTGGAGCTGCCGGAGGCGATCCGTCCGTAACGAGCCTGGACAAAGATAGCCGGCAGGCGATGGGGAGTGATGATCCCGGTCAATCGCCGGGGTGATAAGGATCATACATCTAATTCGGCTTTGGGGCCGTTTATTTACAATGTTGTGACAATGCGAACGGGAAGTTCGTCAGCCGAAGGCCAGCCATAAGAAATTTTGGACAATTGGGCTAAATTGATCCGGGGGCCAGTTGTCCCAATACAATGATGAACTACATTTGCGCATTATGATCAACTCACCGGTGAAGCGCGCCATTTTGTTAATGAACCTGGGATCGCCGGATTCCACGGAGGCGCCGGATGTGAAACACTATCTGACAGAATTCCTCATGGATGGAAGGGTTATCGACTACCCCTGGCTGTTCCGGAAGATACTCGTACAGGGTATTATCGTGCCAACCCGGACGGAGAATTCGGCGGAAGCTTATCGGACTATCTGGACCAGGGATGGGTCTCCTTTGATCCATCTGACCCGGCAATTGCAGGAGGCTTTGCAGCCGCTGGTAGACGAGCCGGTGGAGATCGCGATGCGGTATGGCAATCCATCGGTGGAGTGGGCTTTTGAGCGTCTGCTGGCCCGGGCGACACAGCTGGAAGAGGTGATCGCGGTACCGTTGTATCCTCATTATGCCATGGCCAGCTATGAGACGGCGGTGGAGTATGCGCGTGAGATATATAAAAAGAAAGGGTATACATTCCGACTGCGCTTTATAAAGCCATTCTACGATGACCCTGGTTATCTGCATGCGTTGAGTGAGCTGATCCGGCCTCGCCTGGAGCGGGACTATGATCATATTTTATTCAGCTACCATGGCATACCTGCCCGTCATATAAAAAAGACAGATCCTACGCATCAGCATTGTCTGTCGTCGCCGGACTGCTGTGCTATTCCTTCGATGGCGCATGGGCGCTGCTATCGTCATCAGTGTTTTGCGACTACCAAAGAGGTGGTGCGGATATTGGGCATACCGGAAGGAAAGTACAGCAATTCTTTCCAATCGCGGTTGGGTAAGGGGTGGCTGGAGCCTTTTACGGATGTGCGATTAGAGCAGATGCCGAAGGAGGGTATAAAGAAGCTGTTGATCCTTTGTCCCGCATTTGTAAGCGACTGTTTAGAAACATTGGAAGAGATTGCTATCAGAGGGAAGGCGTCCTTTTTGGCGGCGGGGGGTGAGGAGTATGAGATGATCCCTTGTCTGAATGCGGAGCCGTTGTGGGTGCAGGCCCTGGCGGGATGGGTGAGAGATATACGGGAGGGCAGGGAGGAGATGATCCTTGAACAATCGAAGTCCTATGTATAATTATGTCAAAGCGCTGCACATCATTTTTATCGTCACCTGGTTCAGCGGGTTGTTTTACATCGTGCGTCTCTTTATTTACAATGCGGAGGCGGCAGCGAAGCCGGAGCCGGAGCGAACTATATTACAACAGCAGTACAAGATCATGATCCGCCGGCTGTGGTTGATCATCACCTGGCCTTCGGCCATACTTACGCTGATATTTGGTCCCTGGATGATGATCCTGATGGGGTCTGTTCCTACCTGGCTGGCGATAAAGCTGGGTTTTGTCGTGGGCCTGTATTTGTATCATTTTTCTCTCCAATCCATCTACCGGCAGCAGATGAAAGGGGTCTTTTCGTGGTCTTCACAGCGGCTGCGGATCTGGAATGAGGTTGCTACCATCTTTCTTGTAGCAATCGTTATGTTGGTGGTAGTAAAGCAGAATATGAGCTGGGCCTGGGGGCTGGCGGGGCTGTTTGGGTTCGTGATCATTCTGATGAGTGCGGTAAGGATCTATAAGGGGGTGCGTGAAAAGGGAGGCCATTCCTAAAAAAGATAAACCCTCCCAGCGCGGTAGCGCGGGAGGGTCTTTTTCTATCCGGGGTAAAAAAGGTGGTTTTCAGGAAACTGAACTCTTTGGTCATCGAGGAATTGGGTTCAGCGAACCTTGCATTCGCTGGCCGGCTGTGTCCGCCGTTGGCGGGGGCCGATCAAAAATTTTTTCCGGAAAACGGACATTTGAACGAGTCGGAGACTCGTTGTCCAAAGGACCATCATTAGATGCCTTCAGGAGCCCATTTTCCGGACGTTCTTTGAGGCTGGTGCTTGTCGATCGGGTTCTTCCAAAGGTAATATCAGAGATTAAAAACGGGTGGTTACGGATAGAACAGATGTGAATAAGGTGGTATACGGCCCAGGACAGTGTGAAGGGAAGTTTTAAAAGGAAGGGGAGTAGGAATACCCCCCTTTTTAACCCCTAAACCCTAAACCGTAGAAAGAGTTGGCTTAATGTGGCTGAAAATCAACTAATTATCACATTAAGGGATTTAAATTTCTTTATTTATATGAGCTGGAGGGTCCTACAACCCTTGTTATCGTTTTTCTGAAAACTAATTAACCACAAATTATGCCAAAGCTAAATAATGTGGATAATTCCGTGAGACTCTTAGCGCTCGCTAAAGCCCTTTTGGCAATTATTTAACAATAAATAGCCGGGTAGGGTTTGCTCATTCTTAAAAAAACTGTAGAGGGCCTGCCAGCGCGCCGTTGGCTGGGATTTCGTAACTTTGCACCCCCCAAGCGAACCAATAGTTCGCAGGATGAAGTTCCCATCATTAGCTGTGTGCCGGGGATGGGTCATTTTTCGGGACAAACCAGCCCCGGTACACACGGAATAAAAAATATGCCCAACAAGTATAAGGAATATCAGCAATTGAATTTGCCTTCCATCAGCCAGGAAATATTGGCCAAATGGGAGGCGGAAAGGGCTTTTGAGAAAAGTGTGGAGCTTAGGGAAGGGGCGACGCCCTTTGTATTTTATGAAGGTCCTCCCAGCGCCAATGGTCTTCCGGGTATCCACCACGTCATTAGCCGGACGTTGAAAGACCTGGTGTGCCGGTACAAGACGATGCAGGGTTTCCAGGTGAAGCGTAAGGGCGGTTGGGATACTCATGGCCTGCCTGTGGAGCTGGGGGTGGAAAAGATGCTGGGCATTACCAAGGAAGACATCGGAAAGAAGATTTCCGTTGCGGAATATAATGAGACCTGTCGCCGTGAAGTGTTGAAATACAAGGATAAGTGGGATGAGATCACCCGCCGGATGGGTTATTGGGTGGATCTTAAGGATCCCTATATCACTTTTAAGAACGAGTATATCGAGTCCTTGTGGTGGATATTGAGCGAGCTGTATAAGAAGGGTCTTTTATATGAGAGTGTCAGCATACAGCCCTATTCTCCCGCGGCGGGTACGGGGCTTAGTTCGCACGAGCTGAACCAGCCGGGCACTTATAAAGATGTGAAAGATACGTCGGCGGTCGTTATGTTTAAGGCAAAAAGAAATCCGCAAAGTGAATTTCTTTTTAAAGCGGTCGGGGCGGGGGATGCCGAAGTCTTTTTTATGGCCTGGACGACGACTCCCTGGACCCTTCCCTCCAATCTGGGGCTTACCGTGGGTCCGAATATCGACTATGTGCTGGTAAAGACATTCAATCCCTATACCCATCTGCCTGTGAATATTGTTTTGGCGAAGGCTTTGTTGGGGAAATATTTCAAGCCAGAGGGTGAAAATGGGGATTTTTCTGGATATGTGTCTAAAGTGGGGAGGCCTTCGGAGGAGGACTTCGTCAGGGCTGCTTCGTCACGCCCTTCCTCGTCCGTACCCTTCGATTCCTCGGGTACTTCGAAAGGTCCTCCTCGGTCGGAACCTCCGGTTCCGGTCAACGAACCTGTGGTTCGTTCCGGTGATAAGCTGCTTCCGTGGAAGATCCTGGCTGAATTCAAAGGGCGTGCGCTGGAAGAATGCCGATATGAGCAACTGCTGCCATATGAGGCCAACAGCGCGGAAAAAGCGGGTGGTGATCCTTTCCGGGTGATACCGGGCGACTTCGTCACGACGGAGGACGGTACGGGCATTGTGCATACGGCCCCGGCTTTTGGTGCGGATGACTTTAAGGTAGGGCAGAAGTATAATATAGGTATACTGGTCATGGTAGACAAGCAGGGTAAGTTCCTGGATGGCCTGGGTGAATTCAGTGGCCGTTATGTAAAGAACTACAAGGATGATCCTCAATATGTCGATGTCAATGTAGACATCTGCGTCAAGCTGAAGAAAGAGAACAGGGCTTTCAAGATCGAGAAATACGAGCATAACTATCCTCATTGCTGGAGGACGGACAAGCCCATTATATATTATCCGCTGGATGCCTGGTTCATCCGGACGACGGCATTTAAGGACAGGATGGTGGAGCTGAATAAGACGATCAACTGGAAACCCAAGTCCACGGGTGAAGGCAGGTTTGGCACCTGGCTGGAGAATATGGTGGACTGGAACCTGAGCCGCAGCCGGTACTGGGGGACGCCTTTGCCGGTGTGGAGAACGGAATTGCCCGAAGATCCTACGGATGAAGACATCGCGGCAAGGGAATCTCTTTGCGTCGGCTCGGTGACGGAGTTGCGGTCGGAGCTGGAGAAATCCATCAAGGCGGGTGTTATGCCTGCGGGGACGGATGTGGACCGTTTGACGTCGGACCTGCATAAGCCTTTTGTGGATGGGATCGTATTGGTATCGCCTGGCGGCAAGCCAATGTATCGAACGCCGGACCTGATCGACGTTTGGTTTGACAGTGGCGCTATGCCCTATGCACAATGGCATTTCCCGTTTGAGAATATAGAGACTTTTAAAAATAACTATCCGGCGGACTTTATCGCGGAAGGGGTGGATCAGACGAGGGGTTGGTTTTATACCCTGCATGCCCTTGCGTCCCTTATTAAGGAGTCGGTGCATGAGACGCTGCAAAAGGAGGCGGTGGCGGCGGGTAAGCCCCTGTCGGCGGAGGAGCTGGAGAAGCGATACCCGGGCATCGCTTATAAGACGGTGGTATCCAATGGCCTGGTGCTGGATAAGAATGGGAATAAGATGAGCAAGCGGCATGGAAATGTGATAGATCCTTTCAAGACCATCGGGGATTTTGGCGCGGATGCTACCCGCTGGTACCTGATCACGAATGCTTCTCCCTGGGACAGCATGAAGTTCGACCTGGACGGGATCAAGGAAGTGCAGCGTAAGTTCTTTGGCACCTTATATAATACCTATCAGTTCTTTGCTTTGTATGCCAACGTAGATGGGTTCAACTTTGGCGAAGCGTATGTTCCTTTGGAGGAGCGGCCGGAGATAGACCGTTGGATACTTTCCTCCCTCAATACGCTGGTATCCAAGGTGGTGGAGAATCTCGACGATTATGAGCCAACGGTGGCGGGCAGGTTGATCGAAGATTTTGTGGATGAGCATCTCAGCAACTGGTATGTGCGGCTGTGCAGGCGGAGGTTCTGGAAAGGGGATTATGGTCAGGACAAGCTGTGCGCATACCAGACCTTATATGAATGTCTGGAAACGACGGCCCGGCTGATGGCTCCTGTCTCGCCCTTTTTTGCGGACTGGCTTTTCTGCAATCTGAACAATGTTACGGGCCGGATACCGGCTGGGTCTGTGCATCATGCGGACTTTCCGGTGGCCGATTCGAAGGTTATCGACACGTCCCTGGAGGAGCGGATGCAGCTGGCGCAGGATGCCTCTTCGCTGGTATTGTCTTTGCGGAAGAAGGTGAACATCAAGGTAAGGCAGCCTTTGCAAAAAGTGCTGATCCCTGTATTGAATCCGGGGATGAAGCATCAGCTGGAGAAGGTGGAGGATCTGGTCAAGGCGGAAGTGAATGTAAAGGAATTACAATATCTCTCTGACGGAGATGGGTTTATCAAGAAAAAGATCAAGCCGAACTTTATCGCTCTGGGAAAGAAGCTGGGATCGAAAATGAAGGCGGTCAGTGCTGCGCTGGGGGCGTTTTCGCAGGAAGATATAGCAAAATTGGAAAAAGAAGGCATATATACTTTGTTAATTGAAAACGAACCGTTAATATTGAAGCTTAATGAAGTGGAGATAGCCAGTGAAGACATTCCAGGCTGGGTCGTAGCCGGAAAGGACACTTTAACGGTAGCCCTGGATGTCACTGTAACGCCTGAACTGGCCAATGAGGGCAACGCCCGCGAATTTGTCAATCGCATCCAAAAGATCAGGAAGGACAATGGCTATGAGTTGACTGACAGGATCTTAGTAAAAGTCTCAGACGTACCCGCCCTTAAGGATTCCTTGACTCAATTTAATGATTATATTTGCTCGGAAATTTTGGCAGATTCTATCGAGGTAGTAGCGGAATTGGCTAATGGCACTGAAATTGAAGTGAATGATCATCTTTTAAAAGTGTTTGTTTCAAAAAAAGCCTAATTGTATGGCAACCAAGAAGAAAGCGGCTAAGCCCGCCAAAAAATCTACTAATGTCAAGAAAATAGCGCCGGCGAAAAAGGCGGCCGCTAAACCTGCCCACTCGTCAGGCGGCAGCAAAGCGACCAAAAAAGCGCCAGGGGCTAAGAGTACTGTCAAGCCGGTAGCAAAGAAGGTTGCCCCCGCCACTCCTGCCAAGAAACCTGTTGCCGCGCCCAAGAAGGCGGGTGTGGCGAGTGTCGTATCCAAGCCTGTCCAAAAACCTCAGCCTACTCATCCTCCTGTAGCAGCTACTGCCAAGCCGGTGGTGGCTGGCAATAATACTACTCTCGGAAAGTCGGTCCCAACAACTCCGCCCCCTGTGGCCATTAAACCAGAAGTTAAGAAACCGGCTCCTCCACCCCCGAAACCAACCAAGGTGGTGATCCCGGAAATAAAAACAAAAACGGTTCGGAAATATGAACCAGAATTCACAAAATCTGTATTAGATTCACCACAAGAAGAACAAACTGGACCCACTATGAGATACAGCGACGCAGAACTCGGAGAATTTAGAGAGTTGATCAACCGCAAGCTGGATGCAGCTAAGAAGGAATTGGCTTATTTGCAGGGTTTGATCACGCGCAAGGACGAAATGGGAGGCGACAACGATGACGCACGTTACATGACCATGGAAGATGGCAGTATGAGTATGGAACGCGAGCAGCTGAGCCAGATGGCCAGCCGCCAGATCACTTTTATCGACCATCTCGAGAAAGCCCTCATGCGAATTGAAAATAAGACCTACGGGATTTGCCGGGTGACAGGTAAACTCATCGATAAAGCAAGATTGAGAGCAGTGCCCCATGCTACGCTGTCTATCGAGGCCAAGCAGATGATGAATAAATAAGATCAGGCGATCAACTTTTTGAGGAGCCCGTTTGGCGGACATTCAACTCATTACGCGCCTGTACGATCCAGGCACGACCAGACCTTCTCTCCCGGGAGCTAAGGTGTGGTGCTTCCTCCACTATGTCCATAAAGATCTGTTGTGCTTCCTGCTCCCTTCCTGTCCTCTTTAAGAACAATCCATATTGCAGCCGGGCTTCAAAATGAGAGAACCGGCCTTTCATCTTTTTAAATTCCTGTTCGGCCTGGGCGATATTGCCTGTCTTCTCCAGGGAAATGGCGTAGTATATATGCGCTCTGCTGCGGGCAAACTGCGGCTTGTTATAGATCTTTTTTACCAGGGGTTGTACACGGGCATATTCGCCTTTGCTGTACCAGGCGATGACGAGCTGTCTGAGCACATGCTCGTTTTCTTCGAAGGCGCCGGTGAGGCTGGACTCATACAATTCGATGGCGCTGTCGGTGTGGCCGGCGGCCAGGTAGGCATCGGCGAGGAGTATGCGATTGTTGAAGGTGTCGGTGAATTTCAGGTTTTCTTCGAGCTTCCTGATCCGGGTGCTATTGGTTGTCAGTATCCCTGCAATACCGTCCTGCAGACCGGTGCGGGTCCTGCGGGTAAAGACTTCGGCGAACAGATAGACAAGAGCTCCCACGATGGGGGCAAATACAATAAGCAACATCCATTTGTTATGCGTGCCATTACGCATGCTGTGTAAAATGCATATGACATCCAGGCCGATAGTGATATAATAGAAGTAGCTATGCTGATGGAACATACCTCAAAAATTGCAAATTGGACGCAAATCTCAAAGAAAAACAGGAGGGAAAAACTTGGCTGGGTCTGTGGATATGGTACCGGACATTTTGATCAGCCCATTCATCCCTATGGCGGACCGTGCGTGGATGTTAGTACGGGGCGGAGGCTCGTTTTTCGGACATTACATAAATAAATCATCTCTGCTTATGTTTCGCATCACCTGTCTGACCCCTCTACTATTCGTTGCTCTCTTTTCCCAAGCGCAGTTAACGCCTGTCGTTAAAGCCAATTACCAGGCGGCTGCCCGCTTCTCCTCCGGGAAACTGGCAAAAATGATCTTTACGCTGAATGTCGATCCGCATTGGTTGAAGAAAAGCAACCGATTTTGGTACATGTATGAGACGTCGGAAGGAAAGAAATGGTATATCGTGGACCCTGTCAAGGGGGAGAAGAAGCTGCTTTTTGACAATGAAAAGCTGGCGGCTGCCATCACACGGATCGTACACGATCCTTTTGACGCCCAACACCTGGGACTGGACAGCATGCGATTCATAAAGGATGAGAACTGGATACAGTTCGAGGTGAAGAGTACGCAGGATGCCGAGAAGGAAAAGACGGACACGGTGGGCAACAACGATATGGAGAAGACGGAAGAGAATAATCGGGGCGGCCGGGGTCGTGGAAGAAGAGGCGGGGGCGCTGCCGGTGGTGCTGGTACGGCGGCTTCAAAGGACAAGAAGGTGTTCTATTTCGAATACAATCTGCTGGACGGGACGCTGCATGAGCTGGTGGGATATGAGAAGCCTAAGCATAAGCCCAATTGGGCGTCGATATCGCCGGACAGTGCCACGATCGTATTTGGCAAGCATTTCAACCTGTACTGGATGGACCGTGCGAACTATGAAAAGGCGCTGAAGAACGAGAATGACAGTACCATCGTCGAGCATGCGTTGACGACAGACGGTGTGGAAGACTACAGCTACCATGGCAGCGGCGTGCTGGGCGGCGGTGGCGAGACGAATGTGGATAAGGAAAAGAACAAGGACAAGCGAAAACCGGCTTTTGTGTTGTGGAGTCCCGACTCGAAGCATTTTGCTATGACCCGCGCCGACAGCCGTAAGGTAAAGGATCTGTGGGTGATCAATTCACTGGCGAACCCGCGGCCTACGCTGGAGACCTATAAATATGAAATGCCGGGTGAAAAGGATGGTCCTATCGATCATCTGCTGTTGTTCGACATGGTGGCAAAAACCCACCGGGAGATCAATGCGGCCGGATTCAAGGACCAGGATATTTCTCTTTGGAGCAGGCCTTCGCCGGCAAAGAACCGCGACGACGAATACAGGGTTAATGTCTGGCTGGGAACGGATACCAAATTCTATTTCAATCGCACGAGCCGCGATCTGAAAAGGATCGACGCCTGTGTGCTGGATATAAAGGATACGGTGGCAAAGCCGTTGATACAGGAGCGGCTGAATACCTATGTGGAGGAGCGTCGTTTGGGTCTGGTGAACGATGGCAAAGAGCTCATCGAGTGGAGTGAGCGGGATGGCTGGGCGCATTTCTATCTGTATGACGGTAATGGCAAGCTGGAGAACCAGATCACGAGCGGCGCCTGGCATTGTGAGGATATTCTTGGCATCGATGATAAGAAGCGGATACTTTATTTCTCCGCCAATGGCCGGGAGGCGAATGAGGATCCGTATTATCTGCATTGCTACAAGGTCAATTTCGATGGCACGGGTTTAACGCTGCTGGACCCCGGGGACTTCGATCACGCGATGAATATAAATGACGATCAGCAATTTTTTGTAGACAGTTATTCGCGGGTGAATACGGCGCCGCATTCGGTGTTGTACAATTCCCTGGGCCGGAAGATCATGGATCTGGAGACGGCGGACCTGAGCCAGCTGATGGCGGCGGGGTATAGGTTCCCACAGCCCTTCCGGGCAAAGGCGGATGATGGCATTACGGACATTTATGGGGTGATGTATAAGCCGTTCAATTTCGACTCGACAAAACAGTATCCGCTGATGGAGTATGTTTATCCCGGTCCGCAGACAGAGGCTGTCAACAAGTCCTTTAGCCGTAGTATGGACAGGACGGACAGGTTGGCGCAGCTTGGAATGATCGTCATTACGCTGGGCAATCGGGGCGGGCATCCTTCCCGTAGTAAGTGGTACCATAATTATGGTTATGGCAATCTCCGGGACTATGGTCTGGCGGACAAGAAGGCGGTGGCGGAGCAGCTGGCGGACAGATATCCTTTTATCGATGTCAACCGGGTGGGGATACACGGGCACAGTGGTGGCGGCTTTATGAGCACGGCGGCGATGCTGGTATATCCCGACTTTTTCAAGGTGGCGGTGTCGTCTTCGGGCAATCATGATAATTCCATTTATAACCGGTGGTGGAGCGAGAAGCATCATGGGGTGAAAGAGGTGATCAGCGAGAAGGGGGACACTACTTTTGTCTACAGCATCGAGAAGAATCCTGATCTGGCGAAAAATCTCAAGGGGCATTTGATGTTGTCAACGGGTGACATCGACAACAATGTGCATCCGGGGAATACGATCCGGGTGGCGAATGCGTTGATCAGGGCGAATAAGCGATTTGACCTGGTGATATTGCCGGGGCAGCGGCATGCGTATGGGGATATGACGGAGTATTTCTGGTGGCGTATGGCGGATTATTTCTCGCGCTGGCTGATAGGGGATATGACGCCCCGGCCGGTGGATATCGAGGAGATGGATAGGGAGCAGCCGCAGACGGGTGAGAAGGAGGGGGGTGGGAGGACGCCTGATGGGGTTTCGGATGAGGAGGGGGATGATGTAGACTTTTGACCTTTGCCGGGAGCTGTGACCTTTACCAGGAGCTGTGACTTTTGCCAAGGCGGGTGACTTTTGCCAGGGGCTGTGACATTTGGCGGGGGGCCAGCAGGGTAAATAGTTGAAATTTTACTGCTGTGAGCAGGACTTATGCCGGCCAGAATCCCATGCCGATGCGTAGGATGTTTTCCGGTGAGGGGGTGGGCAATCTTTGGGGAATGGACTGTTATTCGGGTGGAATGAACTGAGGCGCCGGCCGTACTATTTACCTTTTCCGACGGCTGTTAGCTTAGCGAAGAAATATTTGGCGCTGGGGCAATTGGGGTGGGCAGCTGCCTGGGTAATATCGAGGCCGTATTCCAGCAGACGGGTGATCAGCTTAATCTTGCCTCCGTTGCCTTTGCCTGTCCCTCTTCCTGTATGCTGGACCATTAAGTTGTTGATTGTTTCAAATGGCTGTGCCTCGCCTTCCGGGGCCTGGAATATGAAACCAGGTTGTCTTATTAAGGCTGCCATTGCCGGGCTAGAGGCCAGGAACCAGGACTCGATCTTTTTAACGGCGATGATCACCATGTCCTGGGGCCGCGCATTGATACGTTGTTTGGTTTGAGTGATACAAATATCTTCGTCGAGATCGGTCAGGATAAATATTTTCTGAGCGCCTTGATTTTCAAGCCTACTGATATAGCCTACTATATTGTGTGGTAATAAATTTCCAGCGCCTTTCGCATCGATGACAGGTAGCGATTCAAGATGGAGGGATGTGAGAAGGTTTTTAAAAGAGGCGGATTGTAAAAGTATTTGTTCGGTGTTGCCCTCGCAAATAAAACCTATTTTGACCATAACACGCCACCCCCCAGAGCGTTGGACAGCCAGGCTTCATCCGTCCGAATGTCTACTTCATCGTCTTTTGTGAGTTGCTTGGCTTTGGTAGCTCCGTCTATTTTGTTGACGAGAATGATCTCATCAATTTCGAGACAACGAACGAGCGTTTGGGAGTGAGTATTGAGCCAGATATGATGTCCTTCCTCTTCACATTTTTCTCTAAAGAAATCTACCAATAATTCTATGGCCTGGGGATGAAGGCCATTTTCTGGTTCCTCAATGCAAAGGAATTGAGGTTGATTGCTTTGGTAGACGGCAGCCATGAGGGAAAGGATATTGTAAGTGCCGTCTGAGATTAGTTGGCGAGGGAAGGGTTTATCGGAGCCTTTTTCAAAAATGAAGAAATCGTAGCTGCCGTCTATGTTGGATTTTTTGACTTCGATGTTCTTGAATTCAGGGATGAGAATGCGAAGCCATTCTATGAAGTCGTTGCGCTTGGAGTCGTCTTCGAAGATCATTCCAATGATCTGAGGGAGATTGGAGGCGTCGGGAGAGAGTTTGGTATTTATTGAGGGAATTCGGTTTAAACGAGCATTTCCGACAAATATGCGGAAGAAGCTATCTGCGAATTGTTCATATTCACTATTATACAGTTCTCCGTTGCTGATTCGCTCATTCACGTAATTCGCTCGCTGATCTAGTTCGTTAATTCGAAAAGCGCTAAGGCTCCCATGGCTGGCCATGCTCCCAAAAGTATTTTGACCATCGTGCGAAAGCGATGCTGAAAAATTCATGTTCACACCATCGTCAAATTCATAAGAGAAAGACAGCTTATTGCCATTTGGAGTATAACTAAAAATGTTTTCTTTCCCACCAAAAAAACGTGGCGCTTCCGTTTTGTATTTAATAACATAATTCGTAAACTCCAACGCTTCGAAAATATTACTCTTCCCACTAGCGTTTGGACCAACAAATGCACAGAAAGGTTTCAAGTCTTCCAATTCAAAATCGACTAATGATTTAAAGTTCCTGATATGGAGCTTAGTAATTTTCATATTATAAAAATACAAATAAATTTAGCAAAGGATGAATATACGGCATGAACTGATCAAACTGACAAATGCTTTAGCCTGATACACCAATAGTATCAAAATCGAACAATTGTGACTACTTTAATCATTTACAAGATAATGATTTATATGTAATTGAGAAGCTGGCATTATACTGGCGGCTGTTCTGTCATGCTACAAAACTTCTTTAAGACGGCCATCCGCAATCTCAGGCGGAACAAGGCCCATTCCGTTATAAATATTGCCGGGTTGTCGGTGGGTATGGCGGTGGCGATGCTCATCGGGCTTTGGATCTGGGACGAGCTGTCGTTCAACAAGAGCTTTCCGAATTATGAGCGTATTGCCAAGGTCATGCAGCACATTACGATCAACGGGCAGACGGGAACACAGCCGGCGCTGCCGTATGTGATAGGGGATGAGCTGCGGAAGACGTATGGTAGCGACTTCAAGTATATTACGATGAGTTCCTGGACGAATGACCATATCCTGGCGGCTGGCGATAAGAAAATCACAAAGAGCGGGAGCTATACCGAGCCGCAGGTGACGGATATGTTGTCGCTGAAAATGTTGCGGGGAGTGCGGAATGCGCTGGAGGATCCGCATTCCATCGTACTATCGGCCAGTACGGCGCACGCGTTGTTCGGAGGGGCTGATCCGATGGGTCGCACGGTGCAGATCGACGACAAGTTCGATGTAAAAGTGACGGGTGTGTATGAAGACCTGCCGTATAAATCCAGTTTTGGCAATGTGACCTTTATAGCACCCTGGCAGCTGTATATCGACAATAATTTCTGGCTGGAGAAATATAGCAAGCCCTGGAGCAACAATTCTTTTCAGGCTTTTGTGCAGATAGCGGACAATGCGGATATGGAGCGTGTTTCTACGAAGATCAGGAATCTCAAGAAGAATGCCACCAAGGAAGATGCGGAC
>DASZWE010000132.1:0-7919 GCA_035546735.1 Puia sp. | reverse complement strand
CGACCACCAGCGTTATATTTTCCGTCTTCTCTTCCTTGAATCCTACATAAGTTACGGTCAACGTGTAGGGGCCGCCTACCCGGACGTTGGGTAAGTTGAAACGTCCATCCTTACGGGTGGTAGTAATGTAATGGGTACCGGTGGGAACATGAAGCGCTGTCACCGTTGCGCCCGCCAATGGGCCCTGGTCGCTGGTGACTGTTCCCAGGATCTGGGAAGTAGTCTCCTGACCAAATGTAAAAAACACACAAAGAACTGAAAATGCTAGTAATAGCAGTCGTTTTATCATAAATAGTCGTTTTTATTATTACTGAACGGGCCGGAGGCTCGTTGTCCGAAGGACAGACATGAGACCCTTTCCGAAAAACGGGCTACCTTTCTTCCAAGGGCCGTCTTTCGGACATTTTTTCAGCCTGCAAAGAAATGATCTTGTTTTGGCATCATGGGTACGATCCGCGTTAAGTAATTATTAACGCTTAACAGGCTGCAATCGAGGTTTTTCTAGGAAGGAGTGCCTATCAGAGGGCTCGTGCTAAAGAAAGGCAAAACTATAAAAAGGCTGCACCAAACGGTAAAATAATATTCACAAATTTTTAAGAAATAGGATAGTCGGTGAATCTCAGGCATTTAGATGGACCCAGGCATCCTTTTCAACCAAACAGTCGTTTTATTGTTACCTTTGCATGTGGACCTGTGAGGTCCCTTCTAATATTAAATTTTTTCCACATGTTGGCAAGTATCGAGAGCGCCATTGAGGATATAAAGCGGGGCAAGCTGGTGATCGTGGTAGACGACGAGGACAGGGAAAATGAGGGTGACTTTATCACGGCTGCAAGGAATGTCACCCCCGAAGTGATCAATTTCATGAGCAAGCATGGGCGGGGTCTTATCTGTGCGCCGCTGGAAGAGGGGCGGTGTGACGAGCTGGGATTGGGCCTCATGGTAAATAACAATACGGCGCTCCATGAAACTCCTTTTACCGTTTCGGTGGACCTGTTAGGGCATGGATGTACTACGGGTATCTCCGCCAGTGACAGGGCCAAGACCGTACAGGCGCTTATCGACCCGGCCACGCGGCCTGAAGATCTTGGCCGGCCTGGTCATATTTTCCCTTTGCGTGCCAAGAAGGGGGGAGTGCTTCGCAGGGCCGGTCATACGGAGGCCACGATCGACCTGGCAAGACTGGCCGGATTCGAGGCGGCCGGGGTACTGGTAGAGATCATGAATGAGGATGGCACGATGGCCCGTCTGCCCCAGCTGCTGGAAATCGCTTCCAAATTTGACTTAAAGGTCGTGTCCATCAAGGACCTGATAGAATATCGTTTAAAGATCGACTCGCTCATCGAGGAGATCGTCCGGGTGGATATGCCCACCCGCTATGGTCATTTCAAGCTGATCGCCTTCCGGGAAAAGAATACCAATAATGAGCACCTGGCCTTGGTAAAAGGGGAGTGGAAAAAGGATGAGCCGTTGCTGGTCCGGGTCCATTCCTCCTGTTTCACGGGAGATATCCTGGGGTCCATGCGTTGCGACTGTGGCGAGCAGCTGCATGAAGCCATGCAGATGGTGGAGCGGGAAGGCAAGGGAGTCATATTATACATGAACCAGGAGGGCCGGGGCATTGGCCTGGTGAATAAGCTAAAGGCCTATAAGCTCCAGGAAGAAGGCATGGACACTGTGGAGGCTAATCTTCACCTGGGCTTTCCCATGGATAAACGAGATTATGGCGTCGGCGCACAGATACTTCGCTACCTGGGGATCAGCAAGCTTCGTCTCATCAGCAACAACCCCAGAAAAAGGGCGGGCCTGCTTGGATATGGTCTCGAGATCGTGGACACTGTACCCATCGAGATACATCCTAATCCTCACAACGAAAAATATCTTCAGACCAAGCGGGACAAGCTGGGGCATCAGATCCTGAAATAAAGACTTTTACATGTCCTGACGAGGGGTCAGTTACTGCCTTCAGTAGTATCCTTGGCAGTAGTATTGCTATCTCCTGTAGCATCGGCGGGCTTCTTTTTGGGAGCTGGTTTCTTTTTCTTTTTTAATAATTCATCGATGCGGTCGAAATCGCGGCGGTAGGAGATACTGGCGCCGGAGCTGTTTTGCGTATGGTTGCCGGACAGATAATTATAGGAGTCGCGATAGAAGAAGGATAGGACGACCCTGCCGTCGGCGGTGATCTTATATTCGGCGGTGATATCCGGCAGGAACTGGAAAGAGGCGGCCTGTACCTGCTGGGCGCCCATGCCGATGTCGAAGGCGCTGCCCACGGTGAGCGTCAGCTTCTCCTGCATAAAGTTCTTGACGACGGCAAAATTGATATTCGTCCTGTCCGGCGTCAGCCTGCTTTGAGCGGCCGGGTCAAAATTATCGAGGGTGGCAGTGCCATTATAGAAGCTGGTATTGAAGTTGACACGGAGACTGTTGTCCTTAAAGATCCTTTTCAGGAGGTTGAGGCCCCAGCGGCTGAAATAATTGCTGAGCACACCCGAGATGCTGTTGTATACGACACCCGTGAGGGCACCTGGCGCATCGAAGCCGTTGGTGCTGCAGGAGAGGGGTACAAAGGTATTCAATACCACCAGACAGGACACCTGTTTGTTGAGCTCATTGGCGTCACTCTGTATCCTTTGTAAAAGGATCAGCGCTTCGGCATCGTTCTTTAAAGGCGAGTTGGGCGGAAGGTCGATCTGGAAGCGGATCATAGGTGAAGCAAGGTGTCCGGTAAGATCTGCTGTGACGACGATCTCTCCCCTGTACCGGCTGACGTTCTGGCTGCTGATGGCAAAACCGCAGGCCGCCGTAAGACCCAGGTCCGAGAAGCGTATATTTTGGGCGGTATATTCAGCGGTGATCCCGATGGTGGCGTCATAGGGATTGCCATTCCACTGGATAAAGTTCCCTACTCCTTCCTTAAGAAGAAAGGGTTTGTGGATAAAGGACTGGAACGTGAAATTATAGTTCCCCCTGTCGATATCATATCTTCCTTTGATCTTCAGGTCGTCATTAGTGCCTACTGTCATTACCAGCGAACCATGACCATTGGCCTTGATAATATCCCCCGTCAAGGGGTCCATGATCACATAGACATTCGCGTAGTTGTTGGCATACATATCCAGGGTCACCAGGAGATTGGAAGCTTTTTTGTCCTGGGTCTGCGTCTTCATTTCCTTACCATATACTTTCCATTGTATAAAGTCCGCCTCGCCACGCTCACGGGTGATGCTGGGAGGAATATAGATACTGGAGCTGTCCGTAGGTTCGCCTTTGATGTACATCCGCATGTCCTCTTCGGGGCCTGTAAGCGTTATCCGGGCCTTGCCGATGACGGAACCGTAGAACTGGCCATTGTCCGTGGCCTTTGTGTCCAGCAGCAGCAGGCGATTGGTGTTCATTTCGAAATCAAAACCCAGGTCATCGAATGAATGATGAAAGAGCCGTCCTTT
Source organism: Puia sp. (assembly GCA_035546735.1). Taxonomy (GTDB): domain Bacteria; phylum Bacteroidota; class Bacteroidia; order Chitinophagales; family Chitinophagaceae; genus Puia. The sequence goes on along the minus strand of DASZWE010000132.1, from coordinate 4,467 downwards.
TGTGAGACTGGCCGTATGGCCCATCTTGTCCTTTAGCTGGAAACTGCCAAAGTCGATGGTGTCCTTTTTAAAGAGGATGGTTGCGGAAGGTATTTTATACGTACACTGTGTATAAGCTACTTTCAACGAGGCATCTCTTAATTGTACCGTGCCCAGGTATTGGAGCTGATTGCCGGGTCCGACGATATGCAATTTGCCGGTGGCATTGCCTGAAAGATTGGTAAAGATCCCGCCCAGGTACTTTTCCAGCAGGTCGACCTTCGTATCGCTGACGTCCGCCACCATGTCGATGGGAGGGCCTTGTATGCTGTCCCTTGTGTGGATCAGCCCTTTCAGATCAAAATGATAGTTCTTATTATCGGAATGGACGACCGCATTCAGCAATCCGGGATTGCTTTGGTATTCGGCGTTCAATTGAAGGTCACCGATAGAATCGTTGTCAAAACGGAATTGATCCGCATCGCCGGTAAACCGGGCCGTCAGCCTGCCAAAGGGATCTGTCATGTCGACACTGCCTGAGAGGAGGCCTTCCAGCCTTTCCGACTTGACAAAATAAGGCGTGAAGTCACCGATATTGATCTTTTTAAGATCGATGTGCATATCATTCCAGTTGCCCTCCCCGGAAGGATGAGTCGTTACCTGTATCTGCTGTTCGCCATTGTGGAGCGTCAATCCTTCTGCGGAAACGATATTGTTGGTAAACGACAGCTCGCCGTTCTTATCGACGGTCCAGGTCTTGCTGTTGATATCGAAGGTGGAGGGATCAAATGTTACACGCACGCCTGAAGGAAGGGTTTGGACCTTCGCGGAAAGATTGGCGGAGTTGAGGGTTTGGTTGGCGCTGGTGGTCACCTGCACGCTGGACAGGTCATTGGAGGACTTTAGGTGCAGATGGGTGGATGGGAAATGCAGGCTGTCGTTGAGGTGGACGTCTCCGATGGTCGTTTCCATGGAGAGGCTGTCCAGGTTGCCCCGGCCTTTGAGGGTCAGGTTATCGAAGCTGATGGACTTGTAGGAGAAATTAGGCAGGTCTACATTCAGGTCCAGCAGGTTGTCACGGGTATCGATACGTCCACTGATACTGGTATTATTGAAACCTTTCAAATCCTTGTTGAACAGGTCAATATATTCCTCCACTTTTTTAGTGGTAATGACAAAGCTGAAATTTTGATTGGTAGGGATCGTCTTTGCCGGCTTGACATAGCTGGGATAATATTTATTCAGGAAGGTCTGGAAGCTGGCGGGCAGGTCCTTGATGGAGAACTCTCCCACGATGGCCCCATCGAATTCATTGCTGACGACGGTAATGGTCTTGTTATTGTCCACAACGCTGGACTCCAGCATCAGACTGTCGAAAGATACCCGTTCTCCGTTCTTGAAAACAGAGGCATCATAAATGCTGGCATGACCCAGGAAGTTGTCGACATCGTTCCCTGAGAAATTACATTTGAACTTGCCGTTGAACTCTACCTGCTGCCGGACAAAATGCAGCCTGGTAAGATCCGCTTTTGCCACCTGCGCTTCAAAGTCGAATTTGGGCACTTCCTGGCTGAAGTCGATCAAGCCATTCAGGCGTGCATCCAGGGAGGGGTCGCCCGAGACGAGCTCACCATTGAATTTTCTTTTGGCTACCGCTCCGTTGACGAGAATATGCTGGTAGGTATAGTTGTTAAACTCCAGGCTGTTGATCGTGCCGTCGAGGGAGGCGTTTAGCGTGCCTGCCTTCAGACCTGCTCCGACGATCTTGCCCTGGAAGGCGATCCTGCCCATATTGTCATTGTCCAAAAAAGGACCCAGCTGAAAATTATCCGTGTTGATGGTGCCGGAATATACCGAGGGACCATATTCCAGCAGCTTCATATTTACATTGGTATTGACAGCGCCCAGGTTGGTCTCGATGACGCCATTGGTGACAAAGTCGCGTACATAGCCGGTGAAGCTGCCTTTAAACCGGAGCCATTCTATCCGGTCCATACGAGGCTGTTCGATGGTCTTGATGGAGGGGGCCAGCAGGGCCATATCCTCATAGGTGGAGCTGAACTCGGTGGATTGAAAGTCGAGCCAGGTCTTATCGATGTCCGGCAATCCTTTTATATGGAAGTTTCCTTTCAGGGAGGTATTCTTCCCGGCCTCTACGAGGGCATTTCTTCCTTCCAGGTCGGACACGGTCCCTTTCACGATGCCCGAAATGCGGATATGTTTTTCCCAGTCCTTTAGCTCGGGCGCGAAGTAGGCGATGTCGTCGGTGTCCACGTCCGAGTCGGTGAAGTCAGCTTCCATCCGGATACGGGTCTCGAAGTCGGACATGTCGTCGAGGGTCCTGAAGCGCATGGCAAAAAAGTTCCGGAGATGACTTTTATTCGTCACAAGGTCCATGCGATGGAACTCCATGGCTTCCGGGTACCACTTTATCCGGGCATTGAGCTTTTTTACTTCCAGGCCGCTGCGTTCTTTTGTGGTGAGCTGCATCTGGGCTGTAATGGTATCCTGGTGGAGCTTGAGGTTGGTAAAGTGAGTGTTGACGGCATAGAAATAGATATGGTTGCCGTCGAAATGCTTGTTGGCAACGGTATCCGCGGGCTTTTCATTGCGGAAGGAGCCATTGATGATCGTCACCTTGCCGGCTGTGAGGTCCCATCCATCCGGATTGAGCCGGAGATGGTTCGGGTCAAGGATAAAGGTCGTATCGGGCTGGATGGTCCTGTTGCCTTTGTAATTGGTTAGGGTGAAGGCCGGCTCCGTAAATTCCAATGCGCTGATACGCGCTTTCTTTTGTGTAAAGCTCAGTGTGTCGGCGTTCAGATACATGGATTGCAGCCGGAGGTCCATGTTCTCTCCTCTCCATTCATCTCTTTTTTCAAAATGGACACGGGTAAGATCGAGCCTTTTCAGATCGAGCTCTACGGGCTGTGTGCTATCCATTTCAGCGGTCTTTGGTTTGGAGGGGGAGGAGAAGTAGTCGACGAGGAACTGGTAGTTCCAGACGGAGTCCGTACGATGCAGCCGGATGGTAGCGTCTTCCAGCCCGATGTATTGCAGCTCCGTCTTGTCCTTGAAGAACCACCAATCCGTGATGTTGACTTTTACGGCGCCTGCATAGAGGATGGTGTCATGTCGCTGGTCTTCTACCAGCACACTATCCAGCACCATTTTGTTAAAAAGGGAAAAGTCTACATGCTTCACCCGGATGGTGGTATTGAGCTGGTGAGAGAGGCGTTTGGTAACTTTTGAAACGAGCCATGTCTGAACAGGAGGCAGCTGGATGAGCAACCAAAGCGTCACCAGAAGTAGTAATAAAATCAGTAATGTATTACGGAGTATTTTCCAGATCTTTCTCAGGGGATGACTGTTTCAAGTTGTAAAAGTACACAATACCCAGGGATGTGCAAATTCAATACCAATAAACCCTGAAATCCAGGGATGAACGGGCCATCCGGCCGCTGCGCGTCAATTTTACCAAATTATTAAAAGTGCCGGCTCTCTGCATGAGGTGGATACATAAGTAAAAGTCAGGAATATCGATAAATTGAGACGGTTAAAAATTAAACTGGTTTAATGGGAAAAAAGTTGATTTTTTTAGCAGAAGAAAAGTGAGGAAATTTAACGTATGGAAACCAAAGAACCTACATCCTACGATCACGAAGACAAGCAAGAGTCTTTTGTCCGTGAGCCCATAGAGCCATATGGCCGTAAAAAGCTTTCTATTGCCGAATATCTGGAATGGGAGGCAGACCAGTCTGAAAGGCACGAATATTACCAGGGAGAGGTGTTTGTGATGATGGGGCCTAAATTGCCGCACGCACGTATCACGGGTAATATGACTTTTAGGCTGATGCAGCGTTTGGAGGGAGGCGGCTGCCAGGTCTTCGCTACCGACTTGCGACTTCACATCCCAAAGAATACGCTGTTCACCTATCCCGATATTTCCGTCGTTTGCGGTGAGCCGGAGACATTGGGCAATGACGATTGGAACCTGCTGAATCCATGCGTGATCTTCGAAGTATTATCTCCTTCCACCCGCGTATATGACAAAGGGATAAAGTTCGGTCTGTATAAGGACATACCTTCTCTGAAAGAGTATCTGCTGGTAGACTCCGAAAAGATAAGGACAGAAGCGTGGTTCCGACAAGAAGAGCAATGGGAGCAAAAGATAGTTGAAGACCCTAATGAGTCGTTGTATTTACGCAGTCTGGGACTCTCTATTCCCCTGCGGGAGATATATGCAGGCACCAAGCTCCTGTAGCCCTGGTATCAACGGCTATGCTGCTCTTTCATCTGCCGGTTGAACTGGTCGGAGCCTCCCTTGGGTATGGACAGGGGCTGCCAGTCCTTGCCGCGGATCATTTTCCCGATATAAACGATCTGCCCCACGTGATGGGGATAGTGAGCCAACTGCCGATTGATCGCATCGATGGCGAGCAGGGGCTCATGACGGATATGGATGGTACGCAGCAGATCGTCTTCCGT
>DASZWE010000131.1:0-13126 GCA_035546735.1 Puia sp. | reverse complement strand
GGGACAGACCATCGATATATGGCTGGGGGGGCAACGGCCTGTCCGCCGGACGGATACGGCTACGACCAATGCGGGAGCTTATTGATGGCCAAACCAGGGCCGGAACCAATGACGCCGAATAGGCCAATAATTTATATATTCGCGATCCTAAAACACATACAGGTATGCAAGTTATTACGGTAGAGGAGCTAAAAGCCAGACTGGACAAGGGAGAATCCCTGCATTTACTGGATGTCCGCGAACCTTCCGAGCATTCAGAGTTCAACATCGGGGGCGTGCTGTTACCGCTGGGTAAGATCATGACCATGCAGACGGATGATATCGACGACTGGAAGGATGAGGAGGTGATCGTCTACTGTCGCAGCGGCAATCGGAGTGGTCAGGCAAGCCTTATTCTGGAGACGGCGGGCTTTACCAATGTAAAGAACCTGGCGGGTGGCATGCTGGCATGGCAGGACAGGATAACCCGATAGGGGTACAAAAACTTTTTATACTTATAAGGTATTGCTTCGGCAATGCCTTTTTTGTTTTCAGAATATTGATCTCTGTCAAGGATAATGGGGATCACATGCCGGTGACGCATTTTAATTTCCGTTGTATTATAATTTCTTTATCTTACCCGCAAGTTAGTAGTGAATGAGTGTCAACATCAAGAAGCTTGCCGAAGAGCTCAATCTCTCTATCAGCACGGTATCCCGTGCATTGAAGGATAGTTTTGAGATCAGTGAAGCAACCAAGGTTAAGGTTAGGGAAATGGCGTTGAAACTGGGGTATCAGCCCAATCCCCATGCCAGCAGCTTGCGCGGGAGCAGCAGCAGGACCATTGCCGTAGTCATCCCGGAGGTGGCCAATAATTTTTTTGCGCTGGCCATTAACGGTATTGAATATGTGGCGCAGGAGAAGGGCTATCATGTACTGATCTATATTACGCACGAGGATATGAAAAAGGAGGTGGAGTTCATCAATCACCTTCAGAATGGAAGGGTCGACGGGGTACTGATGTCCTTATCAGCAGGCACCAACGACTATACTCACCTGGTCAATCTAAAAGAAAAAGGGTTCCCTCTCGTATTCTTCGACAGGGTCTGCGAGTCCATCAAAGGCACGTATATCGTCACGGACGACTTTGAAAGCGGATTTGCGGCAACGGAACATCTGATACAGATGGGCTGCCGGAGAATAGCGTACCTGGACCTCTCGAAGAATCTCTCCATTTCCAACAAGCGAATGGAGGGGTATCACGGTGCGCTGGAAAAATATGGCTTGAAGAATGACGCGGCGCATGTGGCGGAATTCACCAACGATGTCGCCGCCAACGAGGAGATACTGGAGAACATATTGAAAGGGAAGCAGCGGCCGGATGGCGTATTCGCCTCTGTCGAAAAGCTGGCGATCGCCACTTATTATGTCTGCTCAAAACTTAACATAGCCATCCCCGATAGTCTGAAAGTCATAGGCTTCTCCAATCTGGAGATATCGTCTCTGCTGCATCCCAGCCTTACTACCATTACGCAGCCGGCCTATGAAATAGGCAAGCAGGCGGCGTTGCAATTATTCAGGCACATCGAAAAAAAGCATCGGGGCGAGACGTATGAGAAGATCATTCTGAAGTCTACATTGATACCCAGAGGCAGCACCCGCAACGATGTAAAAGCGGATGTGGTACGGAAACGTTTCCGTAAATAAAGGGCTGTGATAATTTTCTAGTACTGAATTTTTACTTCAAATTTATATTGTGAATACCGCGTGGCATTCACAGCATTTAAATCTACTTGTGAGAAACTGACATCAAGACGAATGGTTTTATCTTCCTACTTATCCTCGTTGTAGTATGCTTGCTTTATCCTGAAAAGAAAAAATTCAAAAATTTAATTTAAACAACTTACTGATAGGCGTTGGCGGATATGTCATGCTTAGCGGACAGCGTATGGGACATGCATTAGCGTTAGAAGGGAAAGTGGTCGTCGTCACGGGTGCGACGGGGGCGATGGGAAAGTCATTTATAGAGGGCATTGCGGAAGCGGGTGGTGCGGTAGGCATCCTGGGCAGGAACAGGCGGGTGGCGGAGGACAGGGCTACGCAGATAAATCTGAATGGAGGAAAGGCGATGGCTCTTTGCGCGGATGTAACGAACCGGCATGATCTCGCGAATGCGCGGCGTGTGATGCTGGATACCTATGGTAAGATCGATGGATTGGTGAATGCGGCGGGCGGCATTTCCGGGAAGCCGGCGTCCGCAGAGAATATATTCGAAGGGCATATCGATGAGGTGAAGCGTGCGATGGGGCTTCATTTGTGGGGCACGGTCCTTCCTACGCTGGTGTTCGGGGAGGCTATGATCCATTATGGAGAGGGGAGCATCGTCAATATTTCTTCGATGGCGGCGAGGCGTGTGGTGGACAAGACGATGGGTTACAGTGTTGCGAAGGCGGCTGTCGAGGCGTTCACAAAATGGTTTGCGGTGGAGCTGGGCAGTCAGTATAAGGATGCGATCCGGATAAACTCCATCGCTCCGGGATGTTTTTTGACGGAGAAGAGTCATGCGCATTTGACGAATCCTGACGGATCGTATACTAAGCGGGCTATCGACATTATCGGACATACGCCTTCGGGGCGTTTGGGTGATCCGGATGATCTGAAGGGGGCATTGATCTGGCTGCTGAGCGACCAGGCGAAGTTCGTGACTGGAACGACGGTGACGGTGGATGGGGGGTTTACGGCGAACGGCGGGGTCTGACCTGTGTAATAAAACGGTATTTTTTCTTTCATGTATTTATAAACTAACGAAAACAGCTGATATGAGAAAAATGCTTCTCCTACTTCTGATGTGCTGGATCACCGGCACGGCCTGGACGCAAAGCCGTCATATTACAGGCACGGTTCTCATCACTGAAACAGGAAATCCCTTAAGCGGCGCGAGCGTCACTGTCAAAGGGACGAAAAAGGGTACGGTCACGGATGCCGATGGAAAATTCTCGCTGGAAGTTCCGGTGACAGGTAAAACGACATTGGTGGTCAGCTATACGGGGTATATCACCCAGGAGATAGCTGCATCGGGCCAGGGGACGCTCGTGATCAGGCTAAGTTCAGAGAGCAAGCAATTGAACGATGTGGTGGTCATTGGTTATGGCACCGTGAAGAAGAAGGATCTTACAGGTGCGGTGGGTTCGGTGCAAACGGCGGATATTGTGCGTGCCAACCCGGCCAATGCGGAGCAGGCGCTCCAGGGGCAGGTGGCGGGTGTGGTTATCAATAAGTCGAGCAATCTGCCGGGTCAGGCGTTTACGATGGATATCCGCGGCGAGAATACGATCACGGGGGTTACGGAACCGCTGGTGGTCATCGATGGGGTGATCGGTGGAAGGATCAGGGATATCAATCCTGCGGACATCCAGTCGATAGACATCCTGAAGGATGCGTCTTCTACGGCCATCTATGGGTCGCGCGGCGCGAATGGCGTGGTCATCATTACCTCTAAGCGGGGCGTATCGGGAAAGCCGAGGCTTACGGTGGACGCCTATGCGGGGCAAAAAACGCCGGCGCACCTGCCGAAGCTGATGACGGCGCAGCAATTTTACAATTTTGCCTATAATGACATAAAGCTGAATGGTGCAAGCCCTGCTACTTTCAGCTCCAACGAGCTGGCGATGGTCAACGGCGGCAAGAGCACGGACTGGGTGGATGCAATGACAAAGAACAGTCTGAAGTCGGGGGTGACGGCGGCTGTCTCGGGCGGCGGCTCGGGCACGACCTACCGATTCTCGGCGGGATATACACAGGAGGACGGCAGCATTCCGCACAACACCTATAAAAAATACAATCTGAACGGTGCACTGGACAGCCGTATCAACAAATTCCTGCGGGTAGGTTTTACGGCTTATGTGAATTACAGCGTCAACCCGACGGGCTCGCTGGAAGCATTGCGTTCTGCCTATCGCGCGAGGCCTACGGGGGTGATATATTATAAAGACCTCGTCAATCCCTCGGACGGATATGATGCTTCGCAGGGGGCGTGGAACGGCTATGCGGTCTGGATGGGCATCAAGGACAACCAGGTAATGAACCCGCTGGTGGAGTCGAACCCGGCGAACTCGCAATTCCAGGTGAATGCGACCAATGAGATGGGGAGCGCCTTTGCGGAATTGAGGCTGCTGAAAGGGCTGACCTTCAAATCCACCATCAGCGGCAGCATCATCTCGGAGAAGCAGGGTGATTACCGCGGCACGTATACGAAGGACAGGGCGGGGGTGAACCTTCCCAGGGCGACCTACGATACACGGGACTATTCGACCTATACGCTCGACAACCAGCTGACCTATACGTATGCGAAGGGGGATCACAACCTTACGGTGACGGCCCTACAGAGCGCCTACAAGTATACGGCGGAGGCTTATGAGATAGCGGTGCAGAACCTGCCTTATGCCTCCCTCTGGTACAACCTGGGGACGGGCGGTACGATCACGGGTGTCAAGAGCAGCTACTCGCAGAACACGCTGCAATCGTATATGGGCCGGGTCAATTATTCTTTTAAAGACAAATACCTGATCACGTTGACGGGCCGCTCGGACGGAGCTTCCCAGCTGGCGCCGGGACATAAATGGGCGTTCTTCCCATCGGGTGCATTCGCCTGGCGTGCGGGTGAGGAGGATTTCGTCAAGCAATGGAATATCTTTTCGGACCTGAAGCTGCGTGTCAGCTATGGCCAGGTGGGTAACGCCAACGTAAATCCTTACAGCACGCAGGCTACGATCCTGAATACGCCCTATAATTTCGATGCTTCGGCGGCCTATGGTTTTGCTCCGGCCACGCTGGGCAACCAGGACCTGAAGTGGGAGCGGAGCCAGGAGCTGAATTTAGGTGTGAATATGGGGTTCTTCGACAACAGGATCACGGCGGCGGTGGAAGTATATAACAGGAAGACGAAGGATCTTATCCTGAACGAGAACCTGCCGACGTCCTCTGGTTTCAGCACGGTGTATGCCAACGTAGGACAGGTGGGCAACAAGGGGGTGGAAATATCGCTGAGCACGGTGAATATCTCTAAAAAGGATCTCAGCTGGATCACTACGATCAATTTTGCCAGGAACAAGAACAAGATACTGGCGCTGGCTTCAGGCGTAACGGCGGATGTGGGCAACAGCCTGTTCGTAGGTGCGTCGGTGAAGACGAACTACTATTACAAATTTGCGGGCATATGGCAGATACAGGACAGCCTGGAGGCGAAGACGTATGGGCAGGTACCGGGCTCTGTGCGGGTGGTGGATAAGGTCAAGGATGGCGCCATTTCTTCTTCCGCAACGGCGGATGATCGCATGATCCTGGGCACGCAGCTTCCGGACTGGACGGCGGGCATGACGAACCGCCTGACCTATAAGGATTTCGATCTCTCTTTCCTGATCTATTACCGGAAGGGCACACAGTTCAGCAACGGCCTGCTGGCGGGTACGATGGGGGACTATACCAATACACGCTACAATCATATCGTGCTGAATTACTGGACGAGGAACAATCCCTCCAATAGTTATTATGGGCCGGGGATCGCCCAGCCGTACAAGCAGGCGATCTACTACGAGGATGCGAGCTTTTTGAGGATATCGGATATTACCGCGGGCTATACGATGCCGGCGACGAAGCTGGAGAAATGGGGCGTGGACAGGATGCGGGTGTACCTGCAGGTGACAAATCCCTTTATATTCACCAAATATCATGGGCTGGACCCGGAATATAATTCCTCGACCTATATCGACGATGTGCCGACCATCGTCTATACTGTGGGACTGAACATCGGCTTCTAACATTCATTCACCGGAAAGCGTAACAGTTATGAAAATCTACAATAAGGTACAATATGCGATACTAGGGCTGGCCATCGCGGGCGTGACGGCGGGGTGCAGCAAGAATTTTCTCAATGAATACAATCCTTCCAACAGGACGACGACAACCTATTATGTCAATGCGGCGGGGTATGAGGACCTTGTCAGGAGCTGCTATCCGTTGTTAAGGGATATCACGCAGCAGCGGACGCTGGTGCTGAATGGCACGGATATCTTTGCCGGCTCGGATTTCGGGTCTATCGTCTTCAATGTGCCGGGCGCGGTGGGCGATGAGCTGGATGAATACGATGTCCGTCTGAACTCTTCGCAGGGGGACATACAGACCTTGTGGACGCTGTTGTACCGGGAGATCAACCGCTGCAATACGGTGGTGTCGAGGAAGGACAATATTACGGACATGAGCGATTCCCTGAAGAAGATACGGCTGGGGGAAGCGGTGTTCCTCCGGAGCCTCTGCCTGTTTTGGGCGGTGCAGCAATGGGGGGATATCCCGATGCCGCTGCAGGAGACTACAACGGCCTCGCAGCAGGTGACGAAGGTGGTGGCCAAGGATGTGTATACGCAGATCATCAACGATCTCAATCAATGTGTGACGGACCTGCCTGTGAAGCAGACGGATTATGGGCGCGTGACGAAAGGTGCGGCGCAGTTCCTGCTGGCGAAGGTATACCTGACGAGGGGATGGAATTTCAACAATTCCCTGGGAGGAACATCGGCTGATTTTACCAGCGCGTTAAAGCTGTGCGACGGCCTTATCACGCAATATCCTTTGCAGTCGAACTACAACCTGCTGTGGCCGCAGCATAGCAAGAACCCTTTGCTGGAGACCAATACGGCGGCTTCATCGGTGGCCAACAATAAGGACCCTGAAGTCATCTTTTCGGTGCAATACAACAGCAATGTGCTGACCTATCTGGGGGATCCCAGCGTGGGAACGACGTTGCAGGGCAACGATCTGCATTCGGTGTTTGGCGGTGACCCGGGGTCTTGTCCTGGCGCCGTGGCGAGGAGCGGTCTTTACAACAGGTTCCAGCCCATATCGGTGGCGACGCCTGCGGCCTACCGGCTGTATGACCCGCAGCATGACCTGCGTTATCAATGGAATTTCCTCAATTATGTAGTGGCATTGCAGGCGGTGAGCAATTTCAAGCCGATGCCGGCGACGAACCCATCGCTGACGGTGAATTTTGCGAAAGGGGATACGGTGGTGTTTTATCGTCCCTGGAACGATCCGGCTACGGATCCATCGGACTTCGGGATGGATGTCGCGGGCGGTACGCATAAGTATAAGGTGGTGAATACGGACCACTACGGCGCGGTGGTTGCGCCGGGAACAACGGAGCCTTATGGTTCCAGCTATCCGGCCCTCTTCAAGTTCTGGCAGCCTGGCATTCCTTATGGGGATGGTTATGGCACGGGCAACGACGCGATCTTCCGGGCGGCGGAGGTATACCTGATGGCGGCGGAAGCTATCGTCAAGGGAGCTACGGGCGGCGCGTTGGGAACGGCGGATGTGTATTACAACAAGGTGCTGGACAGGGCGCTGGGGGCCAATGCGGGGATGGACCCGTTGTGTGCGGCCAATCCGGGCGATGTCAGCGATCTGAGCACGGTGTCGTATCGGGCTACGCCGTCGAATATCACGGTGGATATGATCCTGGACGAGGGCGCGCGGGAGTTCCTGGGAGAATATACGGGAAGGTGGTATGATCTGAAGCGTACGGGCACCCTGATCGACCGTGCGAAGAAATACAATCCCTGGACGAAGCTCAGCAATACAATTACGGATAAGTTCCTTTTGAGGCCGATACCACAGGGTGAGATCGATAATTCGAACCCGAAAGTGGAGCAGAACCCGGGGTATTAGTGTGTGTTTGTGCACAGACGATGAAAAATCGAATATGCGTATCAGAAAGATCCTTTTTTTATCAGCGAGTATAGCAGTTCTTAGCAGGTGTTCTTTGTATAGCCAGGCGACCCTCCCTAAACCGGACAAGGTGGACCTGGTGGAACCGCGGGTGGATGCCGCCAACTCGCGGTTCTTTTTCTTCAGTTCGGCATGCCGTCCTTTTGGAATGGTGAACCTGAACCCGGATATGGTGCTGAGCGGCACCTGGGGCAGCGGATACCGGTATAACGAGGACACGATCAAATGTTTCAGTCATATCCATGGCTGGGAGCTGTCGGGCATACCGGTGTTGCCGACCACGGGTGTTTTCAGGGGGCAGCTGGGGCCGGACCATTACGGCTCCTCCTATTCGCATGACGACGAGGTGGTGCATCCGGGCTATCACAAGGTGGTGCTGAAGGATTACGGCATTACGGCGGAACTGACGAGCACGATGCGGGTGGGCTTCCACCGATATACCTATCCGGCTTCACGGGAGAGCGATATACTTTTCGATTTCACGACGGTGCTGGGGTCTTCGCAGACGGACAGCGCGGTGGTACGGAAGGTGAGCAACCGGGGACTGGAGGGGCATGTGGTGATGGCTGCCACGACGCGGCGGCCGAAGCCTGTGACGGTGTATTTTGTTGTGGACTTCGATAAATCCTTCGACAGCTTTGGCGGGTGGAAAGATGGCAGGATCATAGCTGTGGCGGACAGTGTTGCCGGGCGGCATACGGGGGTCTATGTACGATTTGCCACGGGCAGCGGGGAGGTGCGGCAAATGAAGGTGGCCATCTCTTATGTCAGTGTGGAGGAAGCGCGCAATAATATGCGGAGCGAGCTGCCGGACTGGGATTTTCAGCGGGTGGTGAAGGATTCCCGCCGGGAGTGGAACGAGTGGCTGGGCAGGATCGATGTGGAGGGGGGGACGCTGACGGAGCGCCGGAGGTTTTATACGGACCTGTGGCATGCGCTGCAGGGCCGGCGTGTAGTCAATGACGTGAGCGGGACCTATATCGATATGACGGGCGTGCGTCCGAGGGTAGGGCATATTCCGAAGGGCAGGGACGGGCGGCTGTTGTTCCATCATTATAATTCGGACTCGTACTGGGGGGCGCAATGGTCGTTGAATACCTTGTGGGACCTGGTGTATCCGGAGGTGACGGAGTCTTTTATCCAATCGATGTTGATGATGTATGACGATGGGGGGCTTATTCCCAGGGGGCCGTCGGGGGGGAATTATACCTATGTGATGACGGGGGCTACGACCACGCCATTTATCGTCAGCGCCTATATGAAGGGCATTCGGGGATTCGACATCCAAAAGGCATATGAAGGCATGCGGAAGGATCATTTCCCGGGCGGCATGATGAGCAAGGCGGGGTATGAGTTCAATACGTCGGCGGGCGGCGGCATCGAAGATTATATGAGGCTGGGGTATGTGCCCTGGCCGTTGTCGGAAAAACGATATGGTCTGCACCAGGATGGGTCTGCGCAGACGCTGGAGTATGCTTACCAGGACTATGCGCTGGCGCAGATAGCGGGGGTATTGGGCAGGAAGGAGGACTATGCGTTGTTCATGCGGCGGGCGGAAAATTATAAGAATATATTCAATAAGGATATCGGGTGGATGTGGACGAAGACGAGGGAGGGCAGGTGGAATGAGCCGGTGGACATCCTGCTGTATGAGCACGGGTGGGTGGAGGGTAATGCGGCGCAGTATACGTGGTTCGTTCCGCATGATGTGCCGGGGTTGATCAGGCTGATGGGCGGCAGGGCGGTGTTTACGGAAAAACTTAACAGCTCTTTCGAAAAGTCGCGCGCGTATGGGTTTGTTTCGGGTGACGCCAGGGATCGTGGAGGAATAGATAACCGCAGGGTGTATATCAATTATGGGAACCAGCCTTGTATGGAGACGCCCTTCCTGTTCAATTATTCGGGGGCGCCCTGGCTGACGCAGTACTGGTGCCGGCAGGTGATCGACTCGGTGTACAGCGGCATCTCGCCGCAAAAAGGATATGGGGGCGATGAGGACCAGGGGTTGATGGGGGCGTTGTCGGTGCTGTTGAAGATCGGGTTGTTCTCTACGAACGGGGGTGTGTCGCAAAAACCTTTTTATGAGATCAGCAGTCCGCTGTTCAATAAGATCACGTTGCATCTCAACCGGGCGTATTATCCGGGCGGGCGTTTTGTCATAGAAGCCCGGGGCAATGGGCCGGGGAAGCTGTATATACGTAATGCCGTACTGAATGGCCGGCCGCTGGATAAGCCGTGGATCGATCATTCGGAGCTGGTGAAAGGGGGCCGGCTGGTATTGAATATGGGGGGTGAGCCGAACAAGGAGTGGGGTAGCGGCATGGCGGCGGCGCCGCCGGGCATGTCTTCGGAGGGAATGGCCGGGTCTGTGACGGGAGGGACGGGGCCGGTGAGCCGGCCGGCTGCGGGTGAGGAGATGGGGGCGGGGCCGGGTGCGTTGAAGGAGGTCCCGGTGAAGTATGTGGATGCCTTCCCGAACGAGGGGCATCCGGAGGTGGCCTATTGGTTCTTCGATCAGAAGATGCTGGCGCCGGACAGGTACCGGGGCAAGATCGACTCCTTCGCTGCCTACAGCAAATACACGCTGCTCTTTCTTACATCGAGGGGCGCTGATTTTTATGATACGGTGTTGATGCATCCGGTTTTCAAGGACCTGGTGGCCTATGCGCACAGCAAGGGGTTGAAGATCGGGCTGCAGATATGGAAGGACGACAGGGGGGTGCTGCTGAAGAATACGAACCGGCTGATACAGGAGGGGGAGGTGACGCTGGACGACCATGGAAGGGCGGACTATGACGTGCATGCGGAGGGGTGCAGGGACCCGAAGACTATTTTTAAAAGCGAGCTGTTCAGGATATATGCTTTTCAAAAGCTGGCGGGCGATACGGGTATGCGGGCGGGGTATGTGGAAAGCCCGGGAGGCTGGTACAAGGCGGGGACGCTGAAGGATATAACGGGCATGGCCAGGGTACAGGCGGATACGGATGAGGTGAGGGTGGCGATCCATGCGGGCAAGAAGCTGAAGGGGTATACGGCGTATATCATGACGCAGCATTATTACAGGTCGTGCAGCAATTTTTCGGACCAGGCAAAGGAGATACTGACAAGGGTTTTTGGAGCGTATAAGGATATCCCTTTTGACGGGGTCGCGCTGGACGAGTACAAGAGCCTGCGGATAGCCAGGCCGCCGGCGCTGGCCAAAGGGGTGTTCAGGGACAGGCTGTATACGGCGGGCATGGGGGAGCGTCTGGGGGATATCATGGGTATGCCGGCGGAGCGGGTCTTATTCGACATGCGGTATGCTCCCGTGGGGAAGCCGGAGGTAAGGGTCCGGGCCATCGATGAATATATGCGTCTGCTGCGGACGGCGACATTGGATGTGGAGCGGACGATGTATGAGACGGGCAAGCGGCTGTATGGAAAAGATTGTTTTATCGGGGTGCATAATACTTTTCACAACAACCTGGACGAGGATGAAGTGTGGCAGACGGGTGTCAGCTGGTGGAATATCCGGAGGGATTACGGGCATACGGATGAGGAAACGTCCACGCCTATCCAGCTGGGCATCGGCATGTGCTACCCGATGAATGCGATGTATAATATGTACTATAATAAGAGCCTGGACAGGATATGGACGAAGGCGTTGTATGACCTGCGTTTTGGGGTTCGCACGCATTATCATGCGGCCAATGACATACAGGGCTGGGGGGTGTCGATCGATGCGCCGGCGGCGCTGGAGAAGATAAATTTAGTGGAGAATGGCGCACGGCTTATGAACCGGTTCAATCCATCCCTGCCGGGGATCAGGCTGCTGGTGGTATATGGTATGCCGGCGCAGTGCAACTGGTGGCCGGATGCGGGCCAGCGGGGGCGGTATGACGTGAATGACAGGCTGAACCTGGAAGGCAAGTGCGTGGAGCTGTGGAAGAACGGGCTGCTGAATGTGGCGGTGCCTACGGATGTCATCGAGGATGGCCGGCTGGTGTTGAATGCGGCGGGCAAGCCGGTGTTGAACGGGTATGTGTTCGATGCGGTGATCTTTTTATATCCGCAGTATAGTCTGCCCGGGGTGACGGCTTTTTTCAGGCAGTATGTGGAGGGGGGCGGCAGGCTGTTGATCGAGGGGCCGGCGACGCGTGATTTTTATGGGAAGGATATGACGGCGGAGTGGAAGGGTATTGCGGGGAAAGCGGTGGCTACGTCTTTCTCCCTGGAGAATGCATTGCGTTTGGGAACGGGGACCAACGAACTGACGGAGGGCGTGCTTAACGAGGATGGGTCCTATACTTTTACGAGTCCGGCGTCGCTGGCATCGGGCAGGCCGGCGGTATTTTCCTTTACCAGCGGGGGACACCAATTCAGCGGTGTGTACAAGGGAGTGGCGGTGATACGGGTGGACGGTGATGGCAGGCTGCAAAAGCTGGCTGCCACGGGGTTCAGCTCGTTGCGCCGGGACGGGGAGGAGGTGCTGCGTCTGAGCCGGGAGGCGGATATATTTTTTACGGAGGGGAGGGCCACGGTGGCTGACGTGAGCCATTCGGTGAAAGTGTATGAAGGGGCGGGGCCAGCGGACAGCGGAAATGTGTGGATGGATGAGCTGCCGATACAAACTTATTCGGAGGGCATTCCGGGCATATCGGTGCGGGCGCGAGCGAGCGGGGACACGATGCGGCTGGGCGGAGTGGTGCATGAGCGGGGGGTAGGCGTAAAGTGTGTGAGTGTGCTGGCTTTTTACCTGGATGGTAAGGGCAGGCGATTTACGGCGCTGGCGGGTGTGGATGACAGGGGGCTGGCATCGGTGGGGGTAAAATTCTATGTCATCGGGGACAGAAAAATACTTTTCGAGAGCGGGGAGATGCATGCGGGGGATGGGGGCAGGCCGGTGGATGTGGATGTTACGGGTGTGCAGCGGCTGGGGTTGCTGGTGACGGCGGACACGGCGAATATGAGCAAGGTCTTTCCGGACTGGGCGGATGCGCGATTCCGGATGAAAGAGGGGTATAAGCCAAAAAATATACCGAATACGGATGAGCGGTATCTCCTTACGCCTGTGGCGGGGGCGGTGCCGCGGATCAATGGGGCGAGGGTATATGGGGCTACGGCGGGCAGCCCTTTCCTTTTTACGGTGGCGGCATCGGGGGCGCGTCCGATGCGGTTTAGCGCGGAGGGGTTGCCTGCGGGATTGTCGATGGACGGGACGACGGGTATTATAACGGGGAGGGTAGATCGAAAAGGAGATTATCCCGTCATGGTGACGGTGCGCAATGGATCGGGCGGGGACAAGGGGAGGCTGATGATCCGTATAGGGGACAGGATTGCGTTGACGCCGCCGATGGGGTGGAACGGCTGGAATTCGTGGGCGAGG
>DASZWE010000130.1:0-4757 GCA_035546735.1 Puia sp. | reverse complement strand
CGTAACTTACTTTAAAATTTTTCCATTGAGCTTTATAACCCTTGTCGGTCTGCTGGCGGCAGCCTGTACGACCTTCTCCTTTCTTCCGCAGGCTGTCAAGACCATTCGAACAAAGGATACGCAAAGCATCTCGCTCTCTATGTACGCTTTATTCACCACGGGCACCTTGTTATGGCTTATCTATGGCGTATTCACGAACAATCTGCCCGTATATCTTGCCAATGGGATCACGCTGGCCTTTGCCCTGATCATTTTGGCTTATAAGGTCCGGTATAAGTAGTGACCGGCGGAATGCTTGCAGAAGATTGGGCCTTGGCCGGCGGGGGGTAAACAAATTGGGCCAGCAACAGGGAGAACAGGCAGATGTAACGATAGACTCCGGAATTCATAGCTTGGATGTTTTAAGGTATTATCCTTAGTGCCATGAATATGCCAATTTGTATTTGCCTGCGAACCAGCTACATAAGATGGGGAAAAATTCCCAAATGGGGAATATGGAATAATAAAGGGAAAATTGCCCCGGATCAGGGCATTCTTTTGAGGACAAAGATGTTCTCCGCAGAAGAGGAGAAGGGGAAAAAGGTATGATGGCAGGGGAAGGTCTTTATCACCGTGTACCCTTTGACGGGTCCAAACGTAACCATATAGGCATCATCCCGTACCCACCACCAGCTTTTTTTGGTGGGGTCTGCTTTTTCTTTCAGCAGGGTGATGTCATCGTCATTGTAATTATAATAACCATTGAACTCGAACCCTCCGTCTATATGCATGGGCGGGATGCCGGCCTCATAGGTGAGGAAGCGAAGGGCATTCCACCTTGCTCTGTTCCAGGACAGATAGTTGGTAGTGCCGGCTACGGAGAACCACGCTCCTATCAGGAAGAAAAGGACGGCGGCACAACGTCCCGGCTTTTTGCTCATCGCGGGGGCGGGCTCAGCCTGTTCCAGCAGGCCTGTCAGCATTAATACAGAAAGGACGGGTATCAAGGGAATAAGGTAACGGTCATAGGTACCTCCAACCAGCATGACAAGACAATATGCAATGGCAAAACAAAGCAGGAACAACAATAAAGGCCGGTCATTCTTTTGCGCATTGCGAATGCTGTGGATCATTGCCCAGAGGAGGACGCCGCCACCGATGATCCCCACCAGACATAGCAGCTGCCATACGATGGCCGGCAGCGGCTTTATATGATCCAGCCGAAGGACGGTGACATCCCGCATGTCCACAGGTCCTATGCCGTATGGGTTCATGATATTGCCCATCAGAAGAATATTGTTACGATGGACTAGGCAGTAGACCCCAATGGCCGCCATCACCAGGACACAGGTCAAAAACGCGGGCGTTCTCCGGCTCCTCCAGATAGCCGCCCAGTTGGCCCGGAAGACAAGAGGAAAGGTAAAAAAGCCCGCATAGACAAAGATATTCAATGCCTGTCTGAGCAGATATTTGAACGTGGAATGATCCGTGCCAAAGAGATTGTGCTGTATCCGGCGGAAGCCTTCATCGTATTTAGCGGGATATATATGCTGCACTCCCAGCCAGTGATTGTACAGCAGGTAGGCGCCCAGCGGCAGTCCTGTGGTAAGAACAGCGATAAGCAACGATCTTTTTGCAAACCTGCCCTTTATCAACACCGCCAGAGAGAAAGCCCCTGCCGCCAGCAATCCCAGCTGCCGGATCATCGTTGCAATCAGGATGAAGAAAATACCCTGGATAATGTATGCAGGTTTTTCTTGTCGAAGGCCCTTGACAAAAAATAATATCGAAAGGATGAGAAAAGAGGTGAAGGGGACATCCGTCATAAAGGTATTGGACAGATTGAGATAAATGGGATTGAGCAGCAGGAGCAGGGCTGTAAAAAAGCAGGCGGCCTTGTTTTCGGAGAACTCCCTGGAAAGGAAGTAGGCTCCTATACCTCCGATACATCCCAGCACCAGGGTGGAATATCTCAATACAGTGAAGGAAAAACCAAAGATCTTGCAAAAGAGCATGCCCCATGCAAGATGAGCCGCCAGCGGCATGGAGGTCCAGCCAAGGAGGTTGTAATGATGCAGCTCATACCATTGCTGCAGGCTGCGTGTATAGGACCAGTCATCATTCAGAGGAAATTCCCCCGCAGGATGTATCAGCAGCTCCACAAGCACCCATACAAATGTCAGGGACAGCACTGCCGTACTGTCCTTGCTGAGCACCGTCCGCAAATGCAGGAGACGGTATCTCGTACCAATTGTTCGCAGGCCCGCAGGCACCGGATCAAAAAGCATTCTTATCTCCTTTGAACGTTACATAAAGTGTAAGGAGGACAATACGGATGTCCAGCCACGAGCTCCAGTGTTCAAGATACCAGATATCGTGCTCGATCCTTTTGCGCAGTTGATCTTCCCGTTTGATCTCGCCACGGAAGCCGTTGACCTGGGCCCAGCCCGTCACGCCGGGCTTTACAAAATGACGGATCATGTACTGGCCCAGTATCTTTGAATACATCTCGGTATGACGCAGCATATGAGGACGCGGACCTACAACAGACATCGAGCCTGCCAGCACATTCAGGAACTGAGGCAGCTCATCCAGGTTGGTCTTGCGAAGGAACTTGCCCAAAGGCGTGATACGGCTATCGCCACGCGTGACCTGCCGGACATTGGCGTCGTCATTGACAGCCAGGCTGCGGAATTTGATACAACGGAAAGGCTTGTTGTCCTTACCCGAACGCCATTGAACGAAGAAAACCGGTCCCCTGGAGCTAAGCTTGATCAATATAGCCAGTATAGGCGTCAGCCAGGAGAGGACACAGACGATGACGACCAGGCTGAAGACGATGTCAAAGACCCTCTTTTTGATGCTGTTGCTCATATCCTCCAGCGGCTCGGGCCGCAGGGAAAGGATGGGAAGCTCGTCCACATACTCAAGATGGGTATCACGATTGACATAGAATTTAAAGTCCGGTACGAATTTGAACCGGATAAGGGATTTCTCCGCCGTCTGGGCCATATCGTAAATGGAGGTATTGGTCTCGGGGGAGATGGTAGAATATATTTCGCTGATACGATTGTTGATGGCGTAGTTGACGCATTCATCGATGTCGCCGATGATGGGGAGGTCGGACAGCTCGTGGATACGACGGGGGTCTTCAAAAAACCCCTCCACGGTCATGCGGTTATCCCGTCCGGAAAAGCTATAGGCCAGCTTTTTCGCCACGTTGTTATAGCCTACGATGACCACTTTTTTGCCCGACTTGCTATTCTTCTGTCTGTAAAAGGCCGATGCCATCAGCAGTCCCCTGGTGAGCAGCAGAACGGTGCAGAAGGCAAAGAAGCTAAGCAGGACAAATACGCGGGAGTAGGAATAATGGAAGAGAAAGATGAAGAAGATCATGAAGGCGACAAAAAGTATCATGGTCTTCACCGTACGACGGGCAAACCTATCGAGGTCCAAACTCGCATTGTCGACATAGAGGGCCGTGGAATAGGATGTCAGCAGCCAGACCATATTGGCCACGATGAACAAGATCATGTACCGGTGTTCGGCGCCCAGCTGGATCTTATTGGTGCTAAGTACCAACAAAAAGTAGACTACATTGAGCGCGAGAAGGTCTACGCAGACGAAAAAGAACCTGAATAGGTTACTATAACGACTGTTCATGGTAATAGATGGTTTTTATATGCATTAATAAAATGTCTTTGATAGCTTGAGTATGACGCCACCCGCGTTGTTGAGCAGTTTGCCCTGGTCCAGGGCTCCGAGACAGCCAACACTGTACCCCCTTCCCAGATCCTTTCTAACCTCCAGGAAAGAAGAGAGTTGGGATACTTCCTGCCAGATGCCATATTTGGGAGGAACATACAGGCGACCGGTGCTATGCCCATAAATGCTGGTGCCGAAAGTGCCATAGTTCATGGAGTAGGAAAGTTTTGCCGTGAAATACCATCTGCTCACAGCACCCTGTACGCCCAGGTGAAAGGCTATGACACGGTTGTTAGAAAAATAATCGGATGAATCGTCGGGCAGTCCCGGGCGGGTGGATGTGCGCGTGCTTATAAACGGCGTGCCAAGACCGATACCTTTGTAGGACCAACCTTGCGCATATTCATAGTTGTTATAATAGTTCTCATCTCCGGAAGGTGAATACCTGGAAGTCGGGTATCCACCCTGGTTCTTTGTGTAAAGGAATTCGACAAGGACCTTGCTCCAATGGAATACCCGCTCCTCGTCATACTTATTGGTGAGGGAAATGCCGCTGAGGCCGTCGGTGATGTTGGCCAGATGATAAAGCCCCCCTTCATCGTATATGAACTGGTGATAGGCGGAAAGACGCGTGTACTCCCAATCATAATCGAGTCCCACATCGAGCGTGCCCAGATGATTGCCAACTTTGGAATTATGCCAGGTCTTCCCCATGACGGCATACAGGTAGGTCTTCCAGCCGGGCACAGTGTACCCCGGGCCGAAAACCTCGGCCTCATCTCCCCACATCACCTGGTGATTGAAGCCCCCATATAGCTTTAGGGCCCATTCCGGTCGCCCCAACCGTATATATAGCGAAGACTGATGAAAATAGGTGTAGGCATGCCGGGTGAGATGTCCGTATTGATTAGGTATCTCCCCTACCCATCCCTGCGAGAAATTCCCTTTGAATGCAAACAGCTCTCCGAACCAGGGCAGCTGGTAATAATTGGGAATGGACAGCTCTACTTTCGGGATGCCCAGCGCGTTGCCGGAAATGGCAAGGGCGCCGGAAGACAAAGCGGTATCCACCA
>DASZWE010000129.1:0-7975 GCA_035546735.1 Puia sp. | reverse complement strand
TATGCGGCTGTACCCATGGACGGAATCGGTAAAATCATAGGTATTGTTCCGGGTCGTATTGTTCGTGTAGCTGTGATTATAATTGAACTCCAGGATCTGGTTCTTGGCTATCGGTTCGGTATACGATAGGGTGGGGCTGAGCGTAGTGCCGTGATAAGAATTGACAAAATATTGATTCAGCGTATCCACCTCGCCTATCTTGTAAAGTTGATTGATGGAATAGTTATAGCCCGTACCATCATTGACATTGGACGTAATATTCATATCCAGGGAGATGGTCCGGAAAGGTTTCTTGAACCTATGCCGCAGCTGCAGATTGGACCCGTTGATATTGAACCCATTGGTAATGCTGCTCGAATGAGAGTTCGAGCGGTTGATCGCGTTGCCGTAGTTGTCTACCGTATAGTTGGAGGAAGATGCGTTCGGATTGCTGTGCTGGAACGTTACATTGGGCCGGAAGACCAGCGAATTATTGCTGTCGATCCTGGATTCCAGGTTCGCAAAGATCCGGTGGTTCTGGCTTCTGGATATGCTGTAGTTGCTGCCGGCGCTGGTCTGGATCGTATCCCCATTGATAGGCTTCAGAATGCTGTCCTGGTTAAAATTCGAAACATGCTGCTGGTTGTAGAAATAGCTGGCCGTAAGGTCGGTCTTGGAGCTCAACGCATTCCGGTAATTGGCCCCGCCCGCCCAGGTGGTAGTAATGCCGTTGGAAGAGCCGCCACCCCCGCCGCCACCTCCACCTCCAAACCCATTCCTGCGTCCGCCACCGCTGCCGAATATGTCGGCCTGGGAGAAATTCTGCTTATTGATGTTGTTAGCCTGCCCCAACACCGAGATCTGCTGCTCCCCCTCAAATCGGTGGAGATTCACCATCTCGTCATAATTTTCATTGGTACCCGCGCCACCCACGAACTTTCCGAAATACCCCTGTCTTTTATCCTTCTTGGTGACGATATTGATGGTCTTCACCCGATTGCCATCGTCAAATCCGGTGAACTTGCTCTGATCGCTGAGGTCGTCGAATACCTGTATCTTGTCGATGATGTCCGGCGGCAGATTGCGCGTCGCCATCTTGGGATCATCACTAAAGAATCGCTTCCCATTCACCAGCACCCGCTGTACCGTCTCCCCCTGCGCCGTCACATTGCCGCTCTTATCCACCTGTATACCGGGCATCTTCTTCAGGAGGTCTTCGGCCACGGCGTTTGGCTTGGTGGCAAACATACCCGCATTGTATTCCACCGTATCCTTCTTTATCGATATGGGGGGACGTTGCACCACCACCGCCGTCATCATATCATTATTCCGCTGCATGTGCAGGACGCCCAGGTCGAAATCCCTGTTGGCCGCATTGACGGTAATGGTCCGGCGGATAGGCAGATACCCTTGATAGGATATCTCCAGGTGATACGTGCCCGAATCGAGACTTTTGAATTGAAAAGCCCCCTTTTTATCCGTAATGATGAAGTCCGTGTCGGTGGAGTCGCCTTTATCCGGGGTCAGCGCTACCGTAGCATTGCCGAGGAACTGCGTCCCGCCCAGGGTATCCACCAGGACGCCCTTCAGGGAGCCCCTAACCCTTCCCTGTGCGAAAGAATGCGTCGTCAGAAAACACAAAGCCGTAATTGCCAAGAGTATATACTTTCTCATTCCCTGTCTTTTTGATTTTTTGGTCACCCGAGGTCAGTTCAGAGTGGTGCTTTCTCATGGACTGCTAAATTACTACCGGGTTTACCCCCGTCCTACCCCGTATATATCAATGGCAAAATAGGGTGCCGGTAGGGTCAGGGCGACCCACCCCCTTGAATTTTTACCGGTGAATTCTTAATCTGATTTTAATGTGTCGAACGCTAATGTCTGTCCTGTCGGACAACGGACCTCCGTACCACCTACGGTGCCGGGTACAGCTTACGAGAACAGGTATTCTACATCCGCCTTGGTAAGGCTCTTCACAAAGCCGTCATCATCGGCGATGAGGTCCTTGGCCAGGACACGCTTCTTTTCCTGTAGCTGCAGGATCTTGTCCTCGATGGTATCTTTACAGATCATGCGATAGGCGAAAATATTCTTGGTCTGACCGATACGATGCGTCCGGTCGATCGCCTGCTGTTCCACGGCGGGGTTCCACCAGGGGTCGACGATATATACATAGTCGGCCGCCGTAAGGTTAAGACCCACGCCACCGGCCTTGAGGGAGATGAGGAATACCCGGCAGCTGTCATCCGTCTGAAAGCTTTGTATCGCCCTTTCTCTTTCCTGGGCCGACGTGCTGCCGTCAAAATATTCGAACTTGATGTCCAGCTCCTTCAGCCTTTCGCGTATCAGCGCCAGCATACCCAGGAACTGGGAAAAGACGAGCGCCTTGTGATCGCCAATATTCTCCGTGATCTCCCTGGCCAGCTCATCCAGCTTAATGGAGTGGTTAGGATACCGGTCCGTCTCGTTCAGGATAGCCGGAGAATCACAGATCTGACGCAGCTTCATCAGACCCTGCAGGATAGTGAGCTGGCTACGCTGTATGCCCTGGGTCTCGATGGTGCCCAGGATCTTGTCCCTGTAATCATTCCGGTAGGCGTCATATACCTTGCGCTGTTCATCCTCCATCTCACAGAAGAGAATGGTCTCTGTCTTTTCAGGAAGGTCTTTTGCCACCTGCTCCTTTGTCCTCCGCAGGATAAAGGGATAAAGCAGCTTGCGCAGATGATCTTTTCTGTCCTGCTCGCCGAACTTGTCGATGGGAACCGCAAATTCCTGGCGGAAGAACTCGATGCTGCCCAGCATCCCCGGATTGAGGAAGTTCATCTGGGCAAATATGTCGAACGTATTATTCTGCAGCGGCGTACCGCTCATGCACAGCCGGTGCCGGGCATGCAGCAGACAGGCGGCCTTTGTCACCTTGCTGCTGGGGTTCTTGATAGCCTGGGATTCATCCAGCACCGCATAGTCGAAGGCGATCTCCAGCAACAGCTTGATATCGCTGCGCAAGGTCCCATAAGTGGTGATGATGACATTGTACTGGCTCAATGCCTGTTTGTTGCGCGTCCTGTCGCCCCCATGGTGAATATGATAGGTCAGCGCGGGCGTAAATTTCTTTATTTCATTCTCCCAGTTGAACATCAGCGTGGTAGGACATACCACCAGTGCGCTGAGACGCCCATTCGCGTCTTTAAAATGCTGCAAAAAGGACAGGGCCTGAATGGTCTTACCAAGACCCATGTCGTCGGCCAGGATACCGCCCCAGTTGACCTCCTGCAGATAATTTAACCAGTGGAACCCATGCACCTGGTACGGCCGGAGTATCGGCTCCAGGTGCGCCGGCGCGGGAATTTCCTTGATCCGGTTGAACTCCCTCAGCTGCTCGTATTTCTCTTCCAGCCGGATGATAAGCTCCTCTTCATTCCGGTTGTCATACAGCTCGTCGATGACGCTCATATGATATTTCGACAGCCGGAGCTGATTCCGCTGACCTTCACCCACCCGGAACAAAAGAGAGTATTTCTTTATCCACTCTTCCGGAAGCACCCCCAGGGTGCCGTCATCCAGCGGTACGAACTGCTGACGATTCGCCAACGCCTTTTTCACATCCGCGATCGTCACTTTCTGATCCCCGAACAGAATGTCTACCCGGGCGTCAAACCAGTCGGTATTGCTGCTGATATGGATCTTTGTCTGCGGCTTGGCCGTATTGAACCGGAAATTCTTCAACGCCTCAAAGCCATACACGGGTATTTTCATTTCCTCCATGGCGTCCACAAAGAGAAAGAACCAGTTGTTCTTGAGCACATCGGCGCCCTTGAGCGCCAGGGAATGCGCACTCTCCGGGTGAAGGAACTGGGAATGAAGGGATTCCAGCTTACGGAAGAATTGCAGCTCGGCCTCCCTGTTGCGATGGACTATTAAAACCTGCCCGCCGTCCGGCACAATGATCTCATCCTTTCCGCCAGACCTTGTCTCGAATCCTTTATAGGAAAAGATGGGCTGGAACACCAGGTAGTCTCCCTTCTCCTGTAAGAGCAGCTTTTTTTCCGGCTCGCCATCCTTTACCTCTTTCACCAGCACATTGTCGAAATCCACATGATAGTCCCGGGTCAGCGGAAGGATAAAATCCTTTAGCTGTTTAGGCCACTGATCTTCGTCCACGATCCATTTCTCTTTCCCGGCGAATTTCTCCACCAGGGCAATATCCTCCGGCTTGTTCCAGCAGTATAGATTGTTGTTGTAAAAAAACACCATGCTGCTCTTACACTCATTCTGAGCAAGCTCCACCGGCTGTCCATTGATCTTCACATAACAGGTCAGCTCATATCCACTCTCTGCCGGAGACACGCTGAAGAAAGGAGTGATGCTATCTCCCGAGAGACCGATAGGCTGAAGATTGGTCGTCTTGAAAGGCTTATGCCCGTTGAGAAAGAATATAAAAGGATTGGCATTTATTTCCGCAAAGAGCTTTTTCAGCTTGGGATGCAGATATTCCACCATCAGCTTCTTTGTCTCCTCCGGGAGATCATCCTCTTCATGATGGATGATATTTTCCCAGATGCCGCTGAAAGGGGAGTTGCGGTTAAGGTATTTGCTGATCTCCGGACCCTGCATCTTGCGAAGGAAGGGGATCAGCTGCTTATCCAATTCAGAAAAAGGATCTGTGTTGACGAACTTGGTGAGATCCATCTTCTCCACCTTGCCCGAGTAGGCGGATTGCTCTTCATTGCTTTCTCCCGCTATGGCGTCCAGGGCAAACCCCGGGAAGCTGCCGTGATTGAAATTGAAGACAATGCCCAGCCGCTGCGCCACGCCACCGAGCGTCTTTTCCTCTTCCGTCACCAGGACCGCAGGCTGTTCGGCCACGGCCGGCCTGGGACGACCCGTCGCCAGGGGAGCTACCCGCTTGATAGAGGTGTCCAGCACACGCAGGAAAGGCTTGCCGTCTTTATAGGTAAACTCAAATTTGCCTTTCAGGTCGTCGGAGAGGGAATAGCCATACGCCTCCAGCAACTTGTTCTTTTCCTTATCCCAGTTGCGGATGCTGTCGAAATAATGGGCGCCGTGCATATGCAGCAGCTGCAGGAACACGATCACCTTGGGGAGACACAATGGATGGGCCGTGTCCGGGTAGTCGCTGCTCGTATCGAAATTTCTTTCCTCATTCTTTCGCAGCACCACCTGGTAGCTCTTGCCATCCAGCTCGACAGAAGCCTTCACGATCTCGTCCTTGGCATATTCGATCTTTGCCCTTTGTGTCCGGAGATACTTTTCCGCTTCGGCCAATGTCTCGGGGCTGCAAAGAAGCCGGATGCTCTTGAGATCGATGAACTTCATCTTAAGCACCGTATGCTGCTGATCGTACAGCACCTCCTCCGCCTTGAGCATATTCCTGTCCAGCAGCTCCTGCAGTTGGATCAGGGCCGCGGCTTCATGACGGCAGATATCACCCAGGTTATACGGGCAGCTGCAACGGACGGACAGGGTCTTAGGATCCTTGAACTTCTGCACATATACCTTATAATAGGTAGCATAGCTGTCATCTTTTACACGAAAGGTCACCGACTCGAACAGCTCGTCGTATTCCACCAGCTCGACATACCCAATTGCATGGATCTTTTTTCCCCGGCGAATTACTTCATCGGTACCATTAGTATATACATACTTAATAAGGTGCGGTAATGCCATATTTCTATTTGACAAATTCCCCCTCTTCAGCCGGAATGAACCGACGGTTCGTTATCCGAAGGATAGACTTTAACTCTTTCCGAAAAACAGATATATCCTCCCAGCCTGTTTTTCGGACATTAAAGGTCCAAGACCCCGGTCCGGCAAGGGCAATCTGCAAAACTAAAGGAAAAAAGACGAGTGTAGAAAAGTTTTAGCCAATTATTAATCTTAGGGTAACCTATTTATCTTTACAGCGCCGGACGAGCCGACGCTCCTTAGGCAAACCGCCCCCCGGGCGGGTCCTGTAAAATCGATTTTTATGCTCATTCGTATCAAGATCGCGACGCTTACCTTAGTCCTTCCCTTCCTGTCCCTGCTCACTTTTGCCCAGCGGCTGAAAAAAGCCGACAAGATCACCGAGGCCAACCTGGAAACGCACATACACTACCTGGCTGACGACAAGCTGGAAGGCCGTCGTACAGGCACGCCCGGCGAACAGGCGGCAGGAGACTATATCAGCATCGGCTTCGCCAAATCCGGGCTGCAGCCCAAAGGAGACAACAATGGCTGGAAACAATCCTTTGAAATAGACGAAGGCAAACGTGTCGGGGAGGAAACCGTTTTTTCCATCGACGACAAGCCATTGATTATCAACAAGGAATATTTTCCTCTCGCCTTTAGCGCCGTAGGATCCGTAGAAGGTACCCCCGCCATTGCCCTGCAGGAAAAAGGAGACCCCTGGTTCCTCGATCTGAAGGAGCTGCTGGAAACAAACAAAGGCAATCCTCATTTCGACCTGGGCCAGGCCATCCGCGACAAGGCAAAAGAGCTCTACAAAAAAGGCGCCACCGCCCTGATCCTCTACAATTCTTCCAGGATGGCCGACAACCTCTCCTTTGACCCCAAAGACCACTCCGAGCCGGCCGTTTTCCCCGTGTTTTATATCACCCGGGCGGGCCGGACCAAATACCTGAAAGATGAATCCGCCTCGCTGGATATAAAGTTGAAAGTTTCCTTTACAGAAAAGAAACGCACCGGCCATAATATAGTTGGCTACCTGGATAATGGAGCCCCTACTACCGTCATCATCGGAGCCCATTATGACCATTTGGGCTATGGAGAGGATAGCAACGGCCTCTACCGGGGACCGGAAAGACGGATCTTCAACGGGGCCGACGACAATGCCAGCGGTGTAGCGGCCGTCATCGAGCTGGCCCGCCTGCTGACAGCGTCTTCTCTGAAAGGGAACAACTACCTCTTTATCGCATTCTCCGGTGAAGAGCTCGGTCTGTACGGGTCCAAATATTTCGTGGAACATCCGACCATCGACCTGTCAAAGGTCAATTATATGATCAACCTGGATATGATCGGCCGGTTAAGGGACAGCACCCATGCCCTTACCGTGGGAGGCTACGGCACTTCCCCTGCATGGGCCGGGATTTTGGACAACGTGCAGGAAAAGAAATTCTTCCGATTGAACTACGACAGCAGCGGGGTAGGCCCCAGTGACCATACTTCGTTCTATCGGAAAGATATACCCGTGCTCTTTTTCTTTACAGGATTGCACGAAGACTATCACAAGCCCACCGATAAATCCGATAAGATCAATTACATGGGTGAGCTCAAAGTGCTGAAATACGTATACGAGGTCGTGGAAGGGCTCAACAAAAAGCCGCGGCTTGTCTTTACAAAGACCCGGGACGCACAGATCAGCGGCCCTCGTTTTACCGTCACCCTGGGTATCATGCCCGATTATACATTCAATGGCAGCGGCGTCCGGGCAGATGGGGTCAGCGATGGAAGACCCGCGCAGAAGGCAGGACTAAAAGCCGGTGACGTCATCGTACAGCTGGGGGATTATCCCGTGCCCGACCTGGAAAAATACATGGAGGCATTATCGAAATTCAAGAAAGGCGATTCTACCATGGTGAAGTACATGCGTGGAAATGATCTCCGGCAGGCGTCGATACAGTTCTGACGGGCCGCCTGCAAACCATGTCCGCCCCTGAACATCCGGCCCAAATTTTGCCACCTCCCGGACACCGACATCAAAATTGTCCGTCCCGCAGGCCGACCCAAACTTGCCGTCCCCGGCATCAAACAAAAGATCATGAAGCTCAAGCTGAACATAGACGATATGACCGAAGAGTTCTTCGAGAGCACCCGCCTGCTGGGAGTGGTGGCCCCTGTAAAGGACTATCAGTTCTGCTGGCAGCTGAACCATCGGATGAGATTTGACTTCCGCATCAATCACGACATCGAGATACAGCTGACCAAACGGCAACGGAAGTACTTCTTCGGGGTTTATGAATACCAGGAGGCC
>DASZWE010000128.1:0-3769 GCA_035546735.1 Puia sp. | reverse complement strand
GGACTATCCAGGTCGATGACCTTTTCCTGCAGATTGACGGGTAGGGTAGTATACTCTATCAGTGAATTCAGCAGATTGGAGGGCATCCGCTGATCCGTGTCCCAGTCTCCCGACTTATACCTTAATCGTGCAAATGTGAACTTTTCCACCCTATCCACCGGCGGTGTAATTTTTTTAAAGTTGATGATTTTATCTTTAATTTCCTGTTTTTCTGTCGATTTTTTTGAACTTTTAAACCGATCAGCTTGGATATCGTTGAAAGCAACGTACAGTCATTATTGGGAAAACTCTCACAATTAAAAAAGGAGATCCAAAAGGTTATTGTCGGTCAGGACGCCATTGTCGAAGAGATGCTGATCGCTTTGCTTGCCGGAGGGCATTGTCTGCTGGAAGGAGTTCCGGGGCTGGCCAAGACCTTGATGGTACGGACGCTGTCGCAGGCGCTGGATCTTTCCTTCAGGCGGATACAGTTCACGCCCGACCTCATGCCTACGGATGTCCTTGGCACGGAGGTGCTGGAAGAGGATCATACTACGGGACGCCGTTTTTTCAAGTTCAACAAGGGACCGCTCTTTGCCAATATCGTGCTGGCGGATGAGATCAACCGTACTCCCCCCAAGACGCAATCGGCCTTGCTGGAAGCCATGCAGGAGTTCGAAATAACCTATGGCGGGCAGACCTACAGGCTGGATCGCCCTTTCTTTATACTGGCTACGCAAAACCCTATCGAGCAGGCGGGAACGTACCCCTTGCCCGAGGCGCAGCTGGACCGGTTTCTCCTCTATATCAAGATCGGCTATCCTACCGCGGAAGAGGAAGCCACCATCCTGGGCCATACCACAGGTACACGCCGGCCAGCCGTTCATCCCGTCGTCAATGGGGCGGAGATACAACAGCTGCAAAAGCTGGTACGCGAAGTCAGCATCAGCGAGGATATGATAAAATATGTGGCGGACATCATCCGTGCCACCCGCCCCGATACGTCCACACAGGCATATATCAGGGAATGGGTACGGTGGGGGGCGGGTCCCCGCGCCGGGCAGGCCCTAATACTGACCGCCAAGGCCAGGGCCCTGTTCAGACAGCGCTATGCGGTGATCCCCGAGGACATCCATGCCATGGCTTATCCTGTCCTGCGGCATCGTATCCTGATGAACTTCAAGGCCGAGGCCGAGGGTATTACATCGGACCAGGCGACGGCCATACTGTTAAAGGCTATCGAGCGGCCGGCTACATTATGAGTGAATTGCAAGACCACCATATCTTAATGGCCATAAAGGACCTGTCGCTGGCAGCACGCCGGACGATCGATGGTTTTATGGCCGGCATCAACAAAAGCAAGGTCAGGGGCCCCGGGCTCGAGTTCAGCCAATACCGAAGCTATCAGCCCGGCGACGACCTGCGCTGGCTGGATTGGAAAAGATATGCCAGGAGCGATCGGTATTATATCCGCGAGTCGGAGATAGAGACCAGCATTTCCATCCGCCTGCTGGTGGACGCCAGCAATTCCATGGCCCATCGGGATGGAGCATACACTAAATTGGACTACGCCCGCCTGCTGGCTGCCAGTCTGGGCTGGCTGGCGCATATGCAAGGCGACAGCTTTGGGCTTTATACTTTCCAGGATGGGACTGTCTTTACGCTGCCGTCACGAAAGGATCCGCAGCACCTGGCCCGCTTCTTTCACCAGCTGGAGAATATCCAGCCCGGAGGGCGGATGGGAGAGCCCAGCCAATACAAACATATTTTTACGGGGGAGCGAAAGAGAGAGCTGCTGATATTTATAACGGATATGTATCAGCGGAATGGCGAGATCAGCCGTCTGCTGGAATTGCTCGCCGCCCTTCGCCATGAGGTCATCGTCTTTCACCTGATGGGAAAGAACGAGCTGGAGATGGATTATAAAGGCTATTTGCGGCTCCAGGACCTGGAGACAGGGGAGCAGATACCTTTTTCCAGCCAGCAGGGGCAGAAGGAATATATGCAGCGGATGCAGGATTGGCTGGCGGCCGTGCGGATGCAGGTATTGGATAAACAAATAGCCTATACCATGGTGCGTATGGATCAGCCGCCGGGTGAAGCCTTGCGGGATTTTTTAAAACAACGCCAAAAGATCATCGGATAACTTGTTAGGATTTTTACAACCCATATGGTTATTCGCAATGGCCGGGATCATCGCCCCGGTGGTGATCCATTTATGGAATAGCAGGCAGGGCAGGGTACTCCTCATCGGCAGCATCGACTTCCTCGACAAGACATCTCTGAAGAAGGCGCGTAGCCGCCGGCTATCCGACTGGTGGCTGCTCTTGCTGCGTTGTCTTTTGCTGATCCTGCTGGCGTTATTGCTTGCGGGACCTTTTTGGAAGCGAAGGCCCGATGCAGGCAAAAAAGGCTGGGTATTGGTGAGCCGGGGAACCGTGACAGGAGCATCTCAAGCGGATTCGCTGGTGCAAAAAGGCTTTCAACGACATGATATAGAGGGCGCTTCCTGGTGGGAAAGCTTCCACGCATTGGATCGGCAGGCGCCGGAGGGGATCCCCTTTTATGTATTTACGGATGGCCAGTTGCAGCATTTTTCGGGAAACAGGCCTGTGACGGACAGGCCGGTGCATTGGTATGTGAGCGCGCCCGGAGATAGTATCGTGCGCTGGGTGGCTGCCGCCTGGAAGCAGGGCCCTGACAGCATGGGCGTGATCACGGGCAGCAGCGGCGCTACAGGGACTTCCTATAACTATCGGGCATATGGAAGGGATACGACGCCGGTGGATACGACTACGCTGCGTTTGGCGATATATACGGATAAAAAATACACCCGGGACGGGCAGTGGGTGGACGGGGCTGTGAGAGCTTTGCAACAGTTTACGCGGAGAAATATAGTGATCTCCGGTCGGCTGGACGGCGCTGACTGGGTTTTCTGGCTGTCTGCAAAACCGGTGGATATAAAGGCTCCCAATATAGTTTTATATGAGCCGGGTCGCGGCGTCCCCGCAGACACCTGGATAGCGGGTAGTAATATACCCGTAGAAAAGGTGACGGAACAGTCACGTCAATGGCTACCCATCTGGATCGATGGATTTGGAAGACCCCTGCTGGCGCTGGAAGAAACGGGCAGTGGCAGGCGCTATCATTTTTATAGTCATTTCGATCCGGCCTGGAATGGGCTTGTATGGAGCAGGGAATTTCCCATACGCATGGGGGAGCTGATATTACCGGATGAGCAGACAAAGGGGGTGGACAGAAGAGTGATCGATCCTGCACAAGTGGATCCTTCACATGACGACAGCAGGCCACAGGATGCACGGGTCGTGACAACCTCCATCGACCTGTCGCCCTTCGGATGGCTGCTGGTCTTTCTGGCATTGGTGGTCGAACGAATTTTATCAAAAAGAACAAAAGATGGCTAAGGGCATGAAGATACTGTCATCGGTGCGACGCAGATGGATGCTGGAGGGCATCGTCTTTCGCGTGCTGCTGTCCCTGGCCGTCAGCATGGCCCTTTGGTTTCTGCTTGACCGGTTGGGTTATGGGTCGCCTCTATATGGAATAGTATTGTTCGGGATACTCACGCTGGCAGCCTTGATGCTTTTCTCATCCTGGCGGGTAACCCTTGCCGATACGGCGCGTGCGCTGGACAGATGGCTCCCGGAGCTGGAAGAGAGCAGCCATCTCCTGTTAAGGCGGGAGAATGACCTCGGCGCCCTGGAAAGACTACAGGCTACCCGGATAGAGGGAAGGCTGGATAAGGCGCGTCTGCCGCATCCCTTCCGCA
>DASZWE010000127.1:0-1973 GCA_035546735.1 Puia sp. | reverse complement strand
CCTTTTTTTATACGGCTCCTGCAACCCTCCATATAGATATACAACCCCGGGTACGTGCTGTTTAGCTTCTTTACCTCTCCAAACTTCCGGAGAGCCGCCTTGTAATGCCCCTGGTCAAAGAACGCCACCCCCTGCGCATATAGCCGGGACGACTGGCTGAGCTGCGGTTTGATACCCGCCGTGTTTACATATTCGTCCAGGATGGCGACGGGTACGGCGAAATTTAGTCCTGCCGCCAATCCCCCTGTATTTTCCAGGCTTCCAAAGGTGGTGAGCCCCACCACCTTTCCCTTCTCATTGCATACAGGTCCCCCGCTGCTGCCATGATTGATATTGGCGTCCATTTGAATGAGCGGCCATCCCCCCACCGAGTTCTTGACGGCGCTGACGATGCCCGTTGT
The DNA here is from genome assembly GCA_035546735.1 of Puia sp. Lineage (GTDB taxonomy): Bacteria > Bacteroidota > Bacteroidia > Chitinophagales > Chitinophagaceae > Puia. The sequence continues at coordinate 1,572 of DASZWE010000127.1, read as the reverse complement.
CAACGTGGGCTCGATGGCTGATTCGGCAGCCAGAAAATCATTGTTGGTGACGGGACCGGGATAACCATATACGAACAGCTGTTCACCTACCCTGGGCAGACTGCTGTCCGCCAGGGTCAGCACGGGCATTTCATGACTGGTCTCGATCTTGAGGATGGCTACATCCTTGCCGGGCATAGGCTGGCCACTGACGACAATGGAGGCCGGCTTCTTCTCCGTACCGGGTCCTTTGTCCTCGCCGTCGCTGCGATACACCACATATACATTTTTTTTCAGGTCGTACAGGATCATGGAGAACAGACGGGAATAGACAGAGGCATAAGTATTGTATAACAAGCTACGCTGCTGCTCGGTAAAAGTGGTGGCCCAGGAGCTTTCCAGGGCCGCAATGCTGGCATCGGTGATCTGCTGAAAGGCGGTCAGGATAAACTGGCGGCGTATAAAGGCATTGTCCCGCTCGATGAGATGACAGTTCGTCGCCACATATCCGTCTCCCGTAAGAAAAAACCCTGTACCCGTGGCCGTGATCTGTTCGGATTGCTTGATATAGTCGAAAGTGGTCTGGAAAAATCGGGAAGGGTTATTGTTCATTTCCCGTAATACAATGTCCAGCTTTTGCTCTGCGGCGACGCCGCCGGCCTGGTCGAGACGTTGAATGGAATCCAGCAGCGCATTGAACTGCCTGTTGTCCATCTTCATGCTGTTGACATATACATTGGCGGTGTACTCGGTCCGGATCATGACCACCCCCGGTCTGTTGATAGCATAATTTTCTACCCCTGAAATCCGCTGTCCCCTGGCGAAAATGCCCGGGAAGAGGAAAAGGAACAAAAAGGGGTATTTAACGATGTTCATTCATGCCTTTCTTACTGCAAATAAAACAGGAAAAAGGCTAACTTGTTGTACTATTGACGCTTAAATTTTGTTATGGTCTCTCCACAAGCTCCGTTGGCCGAGCGGCTTCGGCCACAAACGCTCGATCAGCTGGTCGGGCAAAAGCATTTGACGGGTAAGGGTAGCGTCTTACGCACCGCAATAGAACATGGGAAACCTCCGTCCATGATCCTCTGGGGTCCGCCGGGGACAGGAAAAACTACCATCGCAGGGATCATCGCCAACTCCCTGCAGGTGCCTTTTTATACCTTGAGCGCCATTTCCTCCGGTGTAAAGGAAGTACGGGAAGTAATAGCAGAAGCCCGCGAAAGGGCCAAAGCCATTCTATTCATCGATGAGATCCACCGGTTCAATAAAGGCCAGCAGGACGCCTTGCTGGGCGCCGTCGAAAAAGGCATCGTCACCCTCATCGGCGCCACGACGGAAAACCCTTCCTTCGAGGTCAACAGCGCCTTGCTCAGCCGCTGTCAGGTATATGTTCTCAAACCCCTGGATGAGCAGGACCTCATCCACCTGCTGCAGCATGCCATAAAAGAGGATGTAGTACTAAAAGAACAGCACATCCAATTAAAGGAGACGACCGCCCTTATCAATATCTCGGGCGGCGATGCACGTAAATTGCTCAACCTGCTGGAAGTCGTCTGCGATGCAGCAGGCAATGGGGCGGTGATCACCGAC
>DASZWE010000126.1:0-5236 GCA_035546735.1 Puia sp. | reverse complement strand
CGATAGCCCTCGCCATAATATTCGCGTGAACGCTCTGCCAGGATATACCCGATGGTGATCGTGGCGGGCGTGGCAGCTACCATGTCCGCGCTGTGATCCACTACAACCGTTGCCCGGTTGGCATTGCTGTATTTCCATTTGCCCGCCCGCGCGCGGATAACATTGATCAGGGACACGGGGTCATAGCCGGCCTGCGTCGTAGCTCCTTTTACAGCCGCCTCGGCAGCAATAAAATACAGTTCAGAGAATTTGGCAGCCGTATAAGGACGGGTGCTGCCGGCATTGGGGTTCCCTAATCCTCCGTTGTTATCGGTGCGATAGGGACCCAGCTTCCAGATACCCGGGTATACGATCCGGTTGATCGCGCTCGGAGCAATAACATAGTCGGCCCGGCCGGGCAGCACGCCCGCACCGATGCTGCTCTTATAGGTATTGTTGGAATAGTCGATGCCCGGCGTGTCGTCATTCAGGAAGGTCAGTACGGCATCCCCCTCGCCGATAGGCATATTGTTCGCATTGTACAACGTTGTATAGGGCAAATTGGCCTCTTTCATGTTGCACCGGTAGACGGTGGTAAATGTCCCATCATAGCGGGAATCATTCGTCTTGTCGGCAAATGTCTTTGTAAATACCTCTATCGGTGGCGCATTGCGCACCCAGGGACGACCGCCCCACTGCTCGGAAGCGCGTTGCACGGAATACACCGAACTCCAGGACGTCGAAGAGTTGGAGCTTGTTATCGAGGGATAAGACCAGGTCTGGAACCAGCTGGACCAGTTGTCCGGCGTACCGCCGCCGCCATACGAAAGGCTGCTGACATTATACTGGGAGTTCTGCTGCGTGTGGTCGGAATACAGCATACACTCCTTATTGTAATCGTTGGTAGCAACATTGACATCATAGAATGTCGACTGCAGGCCATACACCCCTGGATTCTGGATCGTGTTGACAGCGATATCGTATGCCTGCTGGAAATACCAGGCAGGATCATGCCCCCCCGGGTCTGTCCTTGGACTGCCTGACTCCACCGGATAGGAAGGGATATTATTGGGATTTTGCAGCCACCATGCATAGGTCAGATAAGCCTTCGCCAGGAACAGCTGCGCCACCTGTTTGGTCACAGCGCCCGTCACACGGGGCGTCGTAGCCAGGTCGGCCACCGCCGCGATCAGGTCCGGAAATATCGCCTGCGTATAGACGATGGACACGGAATCCCGTTTGGAGCTGCGCGCGGTGGAAATATTGAATTGCAATCGACCCGAACCCAGGTCCAGCGGCACCCCGCCAAAAGTCTGTACCAGCAGGAAGTAGTCCAACGCCCGGAAGAACCGCGCTTCCGCGATCAGTGAGGCCGACACACCCGCGGTCGCACCGTATTGGATAACACCGCTGGCAGTGTTGATATAAGGGAACGTATTGCCCCATAACTGGCCCGCATCGCTGAGCGTCGGCGTAGGATGAACGCCGGGTACGGAATAATCCTGCGCCTGGAAATTGCTGCCGCTCCCGCCGCTCTGCCCCCAGGTCGTTTCATCCGTGCCGCACTGGCACATATTCCAATAATACGCATTTCCATAGATGTTGCGCAGGTGGGCATACAAGGCCGTCACCCCTCCGATGGCGCCATTGGCAGTCTGGAAATACTGTGGCGTAAAAGAGCTGCGTGGCGTTTCTTTCAAGACCTTCGTGCAGCCCGACATCACCGTAAGGCCAAGGACGGCGGCTGCCAGATATATTTTTGATAGTATCCGCTTCATAATATGCATTTTTTAAAACGTTACATTGAGTCCAAATAAGAAATTACGTGTCGATGGCGTATTGGTGCCGATGGTAAGCAGACGGTGCGGACCGGCCGATACCGCGGAGTTCTGATCGGCATAGGAATTGGTCTCCGGATCCATACCCGACATCTTCGTGTACGGCGAGAACATCACGAATGGATTCTCCACCGTGCAATACACGCGCAACCGCTGAACACCCACCGTCTTCATCCACTTCTGATCGAAATTGTAACCCAGCGTTATGGTGCGTACCTTCAGGAAGGAAGCGCTGAAATACCCCATCGTGCTGCCAAAGGCGGGATTGTCGCCCCCGACGCCGCCCGGCCTCGGAGCGAACGTGGAAAAGTCATTGGCATGGCTGTTCGACGGCGTCCAGTAGTCGACCCTTACATTATTGCCGGACCTCGTATTCAGGTTGTTCAGATATCCCACGGATGAATACAAGGTGCTGATCAGCGTACCGCCGCTCCGGAAGAAACCTGTAATGCCCAGCTCGAATCCTTTATAAGATACGCTGGTATTGAAGCCGCCCTCGAAGTTGGGCTGCATGTCATAGATCTGGCGGTCATCATTGTCCAGCGCCGTACCCGCCTGGTTCTTCCGGTTGGGCACGCCATTGGTAAAATGCAGCGACGTATCTTTCATATTATAGGCTACCTTGATCATGCCTACATTTCCACCCGGATAGGCCGCCTGTAAATAGCCGCTGGAACTGTCCGCATAGCTCATCAGCCCGATCTTCTTGTAATCATAGGCTACGTCAATGGGATGACCGGGGAACCACAGGTTGCCCTTGTCATATGCCTGTCCGGAATAAAGACTTACGAGCTTGTTCCGGTTGCGGTAAAAGTTGACCCCTAACTGCCAGGTCCATCCATGATAATTGTCCAGGATCACACCATTCAACGACAGCTCCACCCCCTTGTTCTGCGTGGCGCCGATATTGGCGGTATAGCTGCTGACGCCGGATGTGGTCGGGAGACCGACGCTTAACAGCACATTGCTGGTATTGACGGTGTAATATTCGATGGAGCCGCTCAGCCGGTTCTTCAACATGGCAAAATCGACGCCATAGTTCCAGGTTTTCGAGAACTCCCATCCCAATGCGGGGTTCGGCAGCTGCGTGACATAATATCCCATGGCATAACCCGTAGGCCCGAAATTATAAGGGCTCGTGGTAAGGGCGCCAAGGGTCTGATACGGATTGATCGCCTGGTTGGACGTATGACCATACCCCGCCCGCAACTTCAATTCATCTATTAAAGTGACATTGCTCAGGAACTTCTCGTTCTTCATATTCCACCCTACAGAGATAGCAGGATAGGAATTGTATTGATGTCCCGGCGCCAGCACCGAGGAGGCGTCACTACGGAAGGACGCGCTCAACATATAGCGGTTATCGTACGAATACTGAATGCGACCCATATAAGAGAGAAGCCCGGTCTGCCAGTACGAACCGCCACCCACTGTCGAAGTGCCGTTCTGATCCGCCAGCACATAGGAAAGGTTGTAGAACTGGAACGCGTCGGAAGGCAGATGCGAAGCCGATGCCGACGAATACCAGTACGTATTTTGTTCAACGGAATACAAACCCACCGCGCTGATGCTGTGCTTTCCAAAGCTGCGATCATACATCAGCAGGTTTTCCATGGTAGCGCCGATCTGTTTGGTATTGCTGATAGAGGCGCTGGATGCATTGGAAGCCGTACCGCTGAATACACCCGTACCAGTATAAGTGCCATAGTCATGCTGATGGAAGTTCAGCCCGAGGTTGATGCGATACTTCAAACCCTCTACACCCGGGATCCTCATTTCGGCGAAAATGGAGTTATAAGAACTGTAGCTCCTGGTCAGGTCTATATAAGCATCGCCCAATCCCTTCAACGCATGCGCCGTATAGGCCCACTGAGGTCCCCCCGTATTGATATTGACCCTCGTCTTCCAGGAGCCGTCGGGGTTCTTGGGATTGATGATCGGGGTAAGGTTCAGCGCAGTGTATGGGCCCAGGTTCTGGTCATGACTGTTGACATAATAATTGTTCGTGACCAGCCCGATACGGAACAATTTGCCGATGCGCTGCTCCAGCGCCGTACGTATGCTGTACCGCTCGTAGTATTGCAGAGGTATCACCGCCTGATCCTTGAAATAGGTAAAGCCGACGCTATAGTTGCCTCTCTCCGAGCCTCCGGAAATACCCAGGTCCTGGTTGGTGACATACCCTGTCTGAAAAAGCAGTTTTTGCCAGTCGGTGTTCACACTGTCATTCTCATCCAATGTATTGGTATGGACGGAGGCGCCGGGCGTAGCATTGTTCGCCTTTCGCAGCGCTACGTATTCAGGACCGTTCATCATAGGATATTCGCCCCAGATCTTCTTCAGACCGGCATATCCGTTATACGTGACTTTTGCCCTTTGCCCGGCCGACCCTTTGTTGGTCGTCACCAGTATCACGCCATTGGCGCCACGGGAGCCATAAATAGCCGTGGCGGAGGCGTCCTTTAATATATCGATGCTCTTGATCTCGCTGGGACTGATATCATTCAGATAGCCGGGAAAGGGAATGCCATCCAGCACTACCAACGGATCATTGGAGGCGTTGAGCGAGCGCGTACCCCGGATACGGATCTGCATGCCCGCTCCCGGTTTCGAGGAGGTCTGGGACATCTCCACCCCGGCAATACGGCCCTGCAGCGCCCGGGAGATGTCGACGCCCGGCACCTCATTCATCTTCTCGCCGCTGATCGAGGCAATGGAGGCGGTCACGTCCTTCTTCCGCTGTGTTCCATAGCCGATGACCACCACATCGTTCACCGTGCTGGTAAGCAATGACAGGACCACCTCGATGGGTTCCTGTCCCTTGATCACCACTTCTTTCGTACTATACCCCACAGATGAGATCAGCAGGGTGGACTTCGCCGGCACGGTGATCATAAAACGGCCTTCGTCGTCCGCGGCAGTGGCCATCTTTCCGCCTTTCACGGCCACCGTGGCCTTCGGCACAGGCTGACCGCTCTCATTCACGACCCGGCCCTTCACCGAATAAGCGATCTGGGCATGCGCAGGCAGCGCGCAAAGGAAAAGCCACAAAAAGATGGGCAGCAGTAAGAATTTCCTCATTGGCAGCAGTCGGTCTTGGTAGACGCCCTTCGAGGGGGGAGCTGAAAATTGCATAAAAGTTTGGTTTTAAAATTTATATAGATCACCAAAGAGCACTGTCACAGAGCCGGACATAGGCGGTTTTTTCATACGATTGCAACAAATAGGGGTTCCAAAGGAGAATTTAGCAAAACTGTCTTCCAGGTCCATGTACTCTTTTATGGCCTTACTTGAAATATAAGAGGGAGAAATCGGCGAGGACAACGCAAAGGACAGAAGAAATAATTAATTTCTAATTACTTCATTTCAAACGATTTAAAGCCTTAGCCAGGTTTTCTTATTCTCATATAGCAAGTAGA
>DASZWE010000125.1:0-3463 GCA_035546735.1 Puia sp. | reverse complement strand
AGGGGTGCCGCATTTATGACCGTAAATTACGCATTTTGGCGTAGGTTTGCACCCCATGGCAAGCACAATTATCCAGGAATTGAATGAAACAGTGGCATTTATAAGGTCTATTCATACCGGCGCCCCGCGAATAGGCATTGTCTTGGGCAGCGGTTTGGGAAACCTCTCGAAGGAGATCAACGTGGAGAAGGAAATACCTTATGAAGATATCCCCCATTTCCCTGTGTCCACGGTGGAAGGCCATCATGGTAAACTTATCTTTGGTTCAATCAGTGGCAAGGAAGTGGTCGTTTTGTCGGGAAGGTTTCACTATTATGAGGGATATACTCCCGCCCAGGTCGTATTTCCCATCCGGGTGATGAAGTTCCTGGGGGTGGAGACCCTTTTGCTGTCCAATGCGGCGGGAGGTATGAACAAGGCATTCCGTGTGGGAGATCTGATGATCATCCGGGACCATATCAGTCTTTTTGTCGTCAATCCTCTGTTGGGAAAGAATGATACGGAGCTGGGACCCCGATTTCCCGACATGAGCGAACCATATAGCAGGGAGCTGATCGAAAAAGCCATGTCCGTTGCCGCAGGATTGCAGATACCTGTCCACGAGGGTGTTTATGCCGGGGTGACGGGGCCCACTTTCGAGACCAGGGCGGAATATAAATTGCTGCACTTTGCAGGAGGCGATGCCGTAGGCATGAGCACGGTGCAGGAGGTCATTGCCGCCAGGCACGTGGGGCTTTCCGTATTTGCCATGAGCGTGATCACCGATCTTGGCATCCGGGAAGAGGATAATATCATCACGCACCAGGAGGTGCTCGAGGCTGCCAGCGCAGCTGAGCCAAAACTGACGAGCATATTCAGAGAGCTGATCGTTACATTATAAGCGTTTCGAAAAGCGGCCGGGCGGCCCGTTTTTCGGACATAATTAACGTTCTTATAACCGCCGAAGACAACGTAATGAGTAAATTGTCCGGAATTTCTTTACCAGTGAAGGGTCGCCTGATCATAACCATAGGATCGTTTGTCTGCTTACTGCTCTTCAGCGCGGGGCTTCATGCGCAGGACCCTTTTTCCCGCTTCAGAGGCCTGGGGAACATGGGGGGCGGTGGCGGACAAAAGGGCGCCGATACGCTGGTCCACCGGGTGCCCGATACCATTACCCTCACTTATCGCTACCTGGACAGCTCCCGTTACCTCAGGCTGGACTCTTCCGTCTGGGACTTTTCAAAGAAAGTACCGCAGCCGCCCACCTGGATCATACTGGGCACTAACGGCTCGCCGGGACGTGACCTGGTTTTCACACCGCGGATGAATTCCGGCTGGGACCCCGGGTTCCATGCCTATGATCTTTACACCTTCAAGGTGGAAGATACCAGGCTCCATCATACCACCAAACCCTACACGGAGCTGGGATATTTTTTAGGCAGCAAGTCGGAGCAGATGATCGATGTGCAGCATACACAGAATATCCGGCCCAACTGGAATTTTGGTTTCGAATACCGTCTTATCAATGCCGTGGGCGCTTTTCAGAATATCAATACCAATCACAATAACTACCGGCTGAATTCCTGGTACCAGTCGAAGAACAAGCGTTATCAGAACTTTTTTGTCCTGGTGGCCAGCAAGCTGACCGCATCCGACAATGGAGGGCTTCAAAATCCTACGGACCTGGACTCTCTCTCCTATTCCAACCAGGCTACCTTACCGGTGCGTCTGGGAAATGGCCTGGCAAGGGCCAGCAGCAACCCGTTCGCTCCTGTCATTACCACGGGCACCCGGTATAACACGGCCACCTGGCTGATGCGACAGCAGTATGACCTGGGGCAAAAGGACTCTATCGTGACCGATACCACGGTCATCCCCTTGTTCTATCCGCGTCTGCGGCTGGAGCATACGTTTAGCTACAGCACCTACAAATACCAGTTCACCGACTATGGTATTCCCGGAACCTATACCCTGGATTCCTTCTATTATGCCGACCTGATGAAAAGGCCCTATATACAGCCTACCGACAGCTTTATGCGTCGCGATCAGTGGCAGGATCTCAGCAATGACTTTTCCATCTATACTTTCCCGGATGCCAAAAACCCCCAGCAGTTCCTGAAATTAGGCGCCGCCTTGCAGCTGTTGAAAGGAACATTCGATACCGCGACCACCAGCACTGTCCTCAGGGCCCACCAGGTAAAGACGCAGAATGCATTTGTGCATGGAGAATACAGGAATAAGACACGCAATCAGAAATGGGATATCGAGGCTTACGGAAAACTGTATCTCAACGGACTGAACTCAGGAGATTACAATGCCTACATCAGTTTGCGTGGACTGATCGCCCGCCACGTGGGCTATCTGCAGCTGGGATTCCAGAATACCAACCGGACGCCGTCCTTTGTATTCGACCAGGCCAGCAGCTTTTACCTGGATACTTCCCGAAGGACCTTTTCGAAGGAGAATACCACCAACCTTTTTGCGTCCTTCGAGCAGCCGCAGCTGAAGCTGAAGTTAAAGGGATCCTATTACCTGATGACCAACTATGCCTTTTACCAGAATTATTATCAGCAAAGGCAGGCGACAAGCCCGTTCAACCTGTTGGAGATATCCGCACAAAAGGAATTCACCGTAGCGCGGCATTGGAAATGGAGAGCGCTTGCCGTGGTACAGCAGGTAGCCGGCTCGTCGCCCGTACATGTGCCCCTGCTGACCATGTGGAACCAGTTCGGGTATGAGGGCAGCCTGGGTTTCCCCAACCTGTTGGCGAACTTCGGAGTGGAGGCGCGGTATATCAGCGGGTACAAGGCTGACGGATATGTTCCTTTGTCAGGGCAGTTCTTCAGCCAGAGCGATACTACTGTCCGGCAGCGTTTACCGGATATTTCTTTTTATCTGCACATGCGTATCCGCGCCTTTACGGCCTATCTGCGGGCAGAAAATATAAACGCCATCGCTTTCAGCCCCAACGGCTTTGGCTGGTATCACAATAATTTTGTAACGCCGTATTATCCCTCACCCGGGTTGCTTATCCGATTTGGCTTTTTCTGGTCGTTTATCAATTGAGCGCCGTGGTCCGGCCGGGGGACTATGGGCGATCTCCGGCGTCTAGCAATCCGGCTCGTCGCAGGGACTATCTTCCAATTCTATCTCCAGGGTGGCATGCTGTATATTCTGGTGAAGCAATTCATGCTTGATGGTGTGCTTGAGTTGTTCCAGGTGGTCCATCGAGCTGTTGCGATCCACCACGAGGTGGGCTGTCAGGGCATTCTCCGTAGTGCTGATGGCCCAGATATGGATGTGATGAAAGTCCTTCACTCCTTTGATGTCGTCGACGGCCTTTTTGATCTTGCTGATCTGGATCCCTTCCGGCACCCCGTCCAGGGAAAGCCGCAAGCTGTCTTTCAGCAGCTGCCAGGTGCTGAAGAGAATGATCAGGGCTACCAGGATGCTTAGCGCCGCATCGATCCAGTACATGCCG
>DASZWE010000124.1:0-5565 GCA_035546735.1 Puia sp. | reverse complement strand
GCGGCCTTACCAGGCGTTGGTTTGCAGGATAAAAAGCGGGTCAGGTTAAAAGCTTTCGGAAAGCCTTTATCATTTGCCGGACAGGAAAAGGCTGCCTGCAGGGGAGTCCAGATGGGGCCGGGTGCTACGCCATTGACACGGATACCTTTCGGGCCGAGCTGTTTTGCGAGAGACTTGACATAGTTCATGGTGGCCGCCTTTGTCTGCGCATAGTCATACAGGTCAGCAGAAGGATCGTATGCCTGTTCCGACGTGGTGCCGATGATGACGGAGCCCGGCTTCAGGTGCGGGAGAGCCGCTTTTATGATCCAGAAAGGAGCGTAGATGTACCAGCCGCTGGCAGAACGATTCATCGCGCAGATCGCCGGGAATGGCTATTCCTTTGCGACCTTCCGCTTTGATAAGGTCGATGACCTCTCGTGCCATGGGGTTATCGCAGCATTCTTTTCCGCAGCATGGCACGCAGCTGTTCGTGCCAGGTGATGATATTCCCGATGATAAAATAATCCCTGAGATTGCTCTTGATGCTGGAGCGCATGATACGGACCACCTGATCTTTTTCCACCTCGCCTGTTTCTTTCACGGCTGCCAGCAGCTGGATCGCAATCAGTGCACAGAAGGCGCCGATGAGGAAGAGGAAATTCCATTCGTGCAACATGAGGAGGCGAAATGTCTTTTCGAACTTCGGGCTTGTCCATTGCGCTGTGATATGGAGGTGACGGCTGGTGAAGAAGTCGGCCAGCCAGCCGCCCAGGATGGGGGCGATGGAGGAGAAGAAGGCTGTGATGATATTTTGTGTGGAAAGGTATACGATGGCGTCTTCTTTTGGGGCCAGCTTTAGGCCTATGTTGGTAAGGGAGAGGTTGATGCCGGCCGTGGCGATGCCGCTGACGATGTGGATGAGGACGAGCAGGGTGAGGTTGGCGTATTCCCGGGTATAAATGCCTACGAAGCACCAGCCGATGAGGCAGAGGATATAGATGGGTGCTCCAATGGCGATGATCGTCTTATTGCTGTAACGGTCTGCCAGCTTGCCCCAGGTGCGGATGGTAAAGATGCTGCTGACCAATCCCAGGATCGTGAGGCCAACTATGTAGGACATGGGCAGTCCCATTGCCTTGATCATGTACACCGTGAAGAATGGAGTGGCCAGGTTGAGCGCAAATGTCCAGGCGGCGTTGAAGATCAGGAGGCGGCTGAAATTGCCATCCATCAAAGGCCGTCGCAGCAGTCTCAGCAAGTGCAGTTCAGAAAGGGAAGAGCGTGGCTCTGGCGCCCGTGAGAGGATAAAGCCTCCGGCGATGCCTATAAGGCCGCCCAGGATAAAGAAGACGGCATAGGTCGTGAGTTCCGCGGAGGGGTATTTTCTTTTTACATAGTCCAGCAGGACAGCCAGGACAAGGCTAAGCACTACGTTCAAAATTTGTGAAAGGCGGGTTCGACGCGCGAAGTAGCTGCCAAGGCTTGCTTCCGGCACCAGGTCCTTCATCCAGGAATTCCAGCTGGGGCCTGCTATGGACCCAAAAAAATAATAGAAGAAGAGCAGGGACATCAGCGTGCTGGCCGAGGTATGGGAGGTGAGAGCCATGAGCCCTGTCAGCACCAATGGGATGCGGGCCAGTAAAGCGCAGCCGACTGCCACGAGGCGGCGGTTGTTGTATTTGCCGACCAGCCAGATGGACAGGAGCTGGAAAATATTTGTGAAGGTGGGCATGGCTGCCAGGATCCCGATCTGGAAATTGGAGGCTCCCAGGAGCAGAGCCATTGCTACGAGGAAGGCGCCGCCAGTCAGGGTGGTCATGGCCTCCGCCGCCAGGCCATCCCCGATGACCATTACCAATCCTTTGCGGACCTCTTCTTCTGTGAGGCTTGTCTTTGGCGTCCAGTTCATAGGATGCTAATTATCGTATGGAACTGTAGTATATCTCCTACGGTCAGCGGGGTCCTGTCCAGGATAAGGGTATTGAGCTGTAAAATAACTTCACCGACGCCCGGATGAGCGGTCCAGTCGATGGTCCTATGGAGCCTTTTATTCAGCGGCGCCCAGCGGTGGGGTTCTCCATCCATGCTGATGATGAGGGAAGGAGTGTGCAAGGCGGCTGCCATATGAGAGACGCCCGTGCAGTTGGCAATAAGCAGGAAAGCGTCTTTTAACAGTACGCCCATGGCGCCTAATCCGGTGTGTCCTGTCAGGTCGATCACGGGATGATGCAGGCATTTTATCACCTCTCTGGTAATGTCCTTTTCAGCGGCGGTGCCCGTGATAACGATGTCAAAGCCTCTGTCCGCGCAATGGTCGGCCAGCAGGGCGAAATGGGAGGGAGGCCATTGCCGCCAGCCTTCCCGCGACCCCGGATGGATACAAACGTAGCGCCCCGCGCGCAGGGAAAGGTTGAGAGCGGCAAATGCTTTATAATCTTCTTCTTTGAGCGGAAATTCCATTTCCGTGCCGTCATCGGGGATCCCGAGATGGCGGATGAGGGTAAGGTGTCTTTCTATTTCGTGTACATCGGTGGGGTATTCCACAAAGAAGGGACTCCTGACCCTGCTGTCCTTGTTGTGGAAGCCCGCCAGCTGTTGTGCGCCAAACTGCCTGAGCAGATCGTTGACGATGGTGCCGTTGCCCTGCATCTGGAGCAGGAGGTCAAAGGCTTCCGCCTGCATTTCCTCCAGAAAAAAGCGCCAGGCGGCTTCGTCGTATTCCTGCTCGGGCAGCCCGGGATAGCCGGGAAAATGAATAAAGCGATCAAGGTACGTGTCGAATCTTCTTATAAACCCGGCCGCCCAGGGAAGACCCAGAAGGGTGATCTCCGCATCGGGCATGGCGCGCCGCAGGGCGCGTATGGCCGGGATGGTGCAAAGCATATCCCCGAGCTGCAATGCCCGGAAAATGGCTATTTTTTGTGGTGCTCCTTCCATCATAAGAAAAAAGTTTTATAGCGGATGGCTCCATATATTGTCCAGTATATGGAAAGGAAGGGGATAATCATCGATGTGAGGATCATCTCCGTGACGTGTGAGAAGGTCCGGGACGCTCCGGAAAGTCTTTTTATGGCGAAGGCTGTCGTCAGTCCGGCCCATATGGCGGTGGAGGCCACTGTCAATACCCAAAATTGTAACAGGGCGGCTGTAACGGCTGTCAGGGCGCTGATAACGATAATATAATAGCTCCACAGGGGATGCGGGTAGATCTTTTTCCGGAAGAGGAAGGGGTGTTTCTTATACAACAGGGCATTGAACATGCTTTTCTTTTGTTCTTTCAGGCTGACGCCCCATCCGGCCTTTCTGACGGGATGGATCACACGGGCCGCGGGGACATCAAGGATGGGTATAGCGTCCTTTATGAATTTAAATTCCAGCTCGCTGTCTTCCCGCCAGGCCATTGTGAAGGATTCGTCGAAGCCGTCCACCAGCTCCAGCGCCGTTCGGGAGCAGGCGCAATTGGCTGTAACGAATTCCGCCTTCTCGAGGCCCGCTGTATTTCGTTCGTAGTCTGTGGGTTTCTCCGGGCAGGGGACGGATATGGGGCCGCGGAAGGCAAGGGCGGGACCGAAGCTCCAATGGTCGACATTGAGCTGCAGACATATCTGGTAAGCGAGCCAGTAGGCCCGTATCCAGTATTTGCCGGGCAGGCAATCGTCATCGGTGAAGAGCACCAATTTTCCCGCCGCCATCCGCCAGCCCAGGTTACGGGCGGCTGCGGGTCCTTTTTTTTCTTCCGTGGAATATACACGGAACAGGAACCAGTCTTCCCGCTGTGCGATGGACTGCGCCGTCAAAGGATCGGGTCCGTCGGTGACCACGATGATCTCAAACAGGCCTTCCGGGAAATCCTGCCGCTGCAAGACGTCCAGGCATCTGTTCAGCAGGATTGGGCGCTGGTAAGTAGGAACGACGACCGACACGCATATTTCCATACTTCTTTCATTTTTCCAATAAAAAAGAATTGATCACCAGCGCGTCGAAGGGCGAGGTCCAGAAGCACTCGATGGCATCGCGGGGTGTGCATACGATGGGCTCTCCTCTTGTGTTGAAAGAGGTATTGACCAGGACCGGCACGCCGGTGCGTTTTTTAAATTCCTGCAGCAGATCATAGTAGGACGGATGCTGCAGGCGATTCACGGTCTGGATGCGGGCTGTACCATCTACATGCCGGACAGCTGGTATCTTATCGGCCCTGTCGGCCTTTACCTTGTTGACGAACAGCATAAAGGGAGAATAGCCTGCATTTTCGAACCATTGATCCGCCTCGTCCTCGAGCACCACGGGCGCTACGGGCCTGAAATCTTCACGGTCTTTTATCTCATTCAGACGCGCCTGCATTTCGGGATGGATGGGTGAGGCCAGGATCGAGCGGCTGCCCAGCGCACGGGGCCCAAATTCCATTCTACCCTGGTACCAGCCGATGACCTTGTTCTGCGCCAGGATGTCTGCCGTCTCGGCTGCGACGTTATCGAGTTTTTTATAAGGCACTTTTGTCCATTGGAGGAATTTCTCGATCTCCGCATCCTCAAAAGAAGGGCCCCAATAGGTGTGTGTCATTTCAAAAGCGCGCTGCTGCGCCTTTCTTTTTGTGGCGTCCACCCATAAGGCTGCGCCCAGCGCTGTGCCGGCATCGCCAGCGGCCGGCTGGATCCAGATATTCTTAAAAGGTCCCTGGTCCCGCAGCACGGCGTTGAGCACACAGTTCAGGGCCACGCCACCCGCCAGGCAAAGGTTCTCTTCACCGGTGGCGTCGTACAGCCAGCGCGAGAGCTGCAATACTGTAGATTCCAGGACTTTTTGCAGGGAGTGGGCGATATCGAAATGTTTTTGGGCAAGGGGTTCGTGACGCTGGCGGGCTGGACCGAACATGGCTTCCAGGACATGATGGTCTATCGTATAATCACCTCCCGTGCCGATGTGGATGATCCGGCTGAAGTCATCGATGTATTCCGGGCGGCCATAGGAGGCCAGGGCCATTACCTTATATTCATCAGAGCTTCTGAGGAAGCCCAGGTAGCCGGTGACCTCCTCGTACAGCATTCCCAATGAATGGGGCATGCATACTTCCGAGAGGAGGGTCAGTTCATTGTCTTTGCCTGTATAATAGCTGGTGGTAGCCCGTTCGCCCCGGCCGTCGATGGTCATGACGGCCGCCCGTTGAAAGGGTGAGGGCAAAAAAGCGCTGGCCGCGTGGGCGATATGGTGTTCCACGAAATGCCATTTTTCCGGGTGGGCTCCGGCTCCTGCCAATCGTTTACGAAGATGATGTGGATATCCATCCGCCAGCTGCCCCGGCGCGTTGACGATGAAGGTAAGGAAAAGCGGGTCCCAATCGGAGTACCATTCGTCGGACTTGTCCGGTGAGGCATTGCTGCCGGGTAGGATCGGCAATGTTATATGGTTCCCTTTGAGATGCCTGTCCAGTAATTTGAACGGATCGAACGAGTAGGCGATATGATCTATCTCTTTAAGACAAATATCTGCCACCCGAAGGCAATAATCGATGGCATGGAAAGGCAGCTCATAGGCCGAAAAGGGTATGGGGCGCTTGCCATGCTTGATGTGGGTGAACCTTTCTTC
>DASZWE010000123.1:0-5399 GCA_035546735.1 Puia sp. | reverse complement strand
GTCCCTGATGATATTTTATGTACTGGCCATGCAATGCATGAGCACCCTGGCGGTGGTCCGGCGTGAAACCCGCAGTTGGAGATGGCCGGCCATCCAGCTGGCCTACATGACCAGTCTCGCCTACGTCGTAAGCCTCATTGCTTATCAGCTGCTGAAATAATATCTACCAAACGCCCAGCTTCTCCAATTCCTCCCGGAACTGCGCCGGACTTTGAAAATGTATCCCATAAAAACCCAGCTCCCGGGCGGGGATCACATTGCGCAGATTATCGTCCACATACACAGCACGCGTAGGATCGATGTTGAATCGCCGCATCAGCAGCTGATAGATCTCGGGCGATGGCTTGCGGACCTTTTCCTCACCCGACACCAGCCGCCCGTCAAACCAATGGAGGAACGCATACAGCTCCAGCGCTATCGGAAATGTCTCCGCGCTCCAGTTGGTAAGGGCATAAAGCCGGACCCCCGACTGTTCTTTCAGATGCCGGAATATTTCCACCGTCTCATGGATCGGCCCGCCCAGCATCTCTTTCCATCTGTCATAATAAGCCCGTATCGCCTTTTCATGCCCTGGGAACTTCCTTACCAGGTACTCCGTACCCTCTTGGAGGCTCCTGCCCGCATCCTGTTCCTCGTTCCAGTCCAGGGTCGTAACGTGGGAAAGGAACCACCGCCGCTCCTCCTCATCGGGGAAAATATCCTTGTAGAGGTACTCCGGATTCCAGTCTACCAAAACGCCTCCCAGATCAAAGACTACCGTGTCTATTGCAGCCATAATATAAATTTAGATATTACTCTTTCCATACATAATACAGCACGCCATTTTTATCATCCGTAAAAAAGAAGGACTGCCGGTCATTCATCAACACATCGCAAGGCCGCCCATGCCTCTCCGCCTCCGTCCTTCCGGTCAAAAATCCGTCTACAATGGGAATATACCTGTTTTGACCCGTTACCTTGACGATGCTGTTGCCCCGCCGGCGGGACACGGTCGTCGAGCCATGCAGCGCTACTATAAAAGCATCCTGCAGCAAAGAGTCTTTGAACCCCTTGAAATAATCTAAACCCAATGGCGCCGAATGGGCCAGGAATCCGCAATAGGCCACCGGCGGCTTTGGAGGCAACGCCACCTTCGCTTCTTCGGCAGCCCGGAGCATCACGGTATCTTCGTATATCTTATCTCTGAACTGAAAATAGTACGGCCATCCATAATGCACTCCTGGTCGAACTTTTTCGAAGAGGTCCTCCGGCTTGTCCGGCCCCAGCAGGTCCCTACCCATGCTGGTAACCCACAGATCATCACCCACCCACTTTATACCCACGGAATTGCGCAGCCCGCTGGCATATACATGCCGATCGCTCCCATCCGGATTCATCTCCTGTACCGTCGCCCGCACATCTTCCTTTTCGATACAGACATTACAGCTGCTGCCTACGCTGACATATAATTTCCCTTTATGAAAAGCAACACTACGGGTAAGATGCCACCCCCCATATTTGTAATCCAATCCGTAGTCAGGCCATGCCGCTATCTGCTCCGGCTTGCCCGTTGCCACCGTGTCGCCCGGGTGATAGATATACCTGCTCAACCGTTCTGTCTCCGAAACATAGATATAGTCCCGACCCCCATCCTTGTAAAACACCACCTGGTTGGGATTGTGCAGCCCCTCTAAAAAGGGGTGAATTCCCCGGAATCTATGCTCCATATTATCCCAATCGTCAAAAACATATACTTTTCCCCGCCGGTTGTCGCTGGTATTGAACATATCTGTTGCGAACATCCGCCCGTCCGGACTCTTGCTAAGGAATCGTAGCCTGCGAAGCCCTTCATAGGCCACCGCGATATTATATCCTTTTGGTATGCTCAGCCGCAGGTCGATGCCCTTTTGCAGATGCACAAGACTTGTTACCCGCTCCACAGCCTCTTCTTTTCCCATTGCCATGGCTGCTGCGGTATCGATACCCGTGACCGTGTCAGTCTCTTTGCCGGTATATAACGTATCGGAAACAACAGATCCAATGGTTGTATCTTTCAAAAACTTCTTTTCATTTAATCCGCCACAGGAAGCCAGCAACATACCAATAGCTCCTATAAAAACGACCCGTTTCATATTATATTTTTCGCAGCCTCTCCACCGCGCGCTGTAAGGTCTCCTCCTTCTTGGCAAAGCAGAAGCGCACTACCTTATCGTCCTTCCCCGATGTATAAAATGCCGAAACGGGAATCATCGCCACGCCATATTCTTTGGTAATGCGCAGGACGAAATCCTTGTCCGGCTCATCGCTGATCCTGTCATACTTATACAGCTGAAAATAGCTTCCAAAAGAGGGGAGCGGGGTGAATCGGGTAGATCCCATCAGGTCCTGGAAATAATCTCTTTTTCCCTGCAGGAACGGCGACAGCCCCAAATACGAGCTGCGGTCCGTCAGGTATTCCGCCAGCGCCACCTGCGAAGGCGTATGACAGCTGAAGCAATTGAATTGATGGACCTTCCGGAATTCCGCCATCAGCCCGGGGGATGATACGCTGTAGCCCAGCTTCCAGCCTGTGCAGTGATATATTTTTCCAAAGGAGAAGCTGACAAAGCTTCTTGCCAGCAGGTCCGGATAGCGCAGGATAGACTGATGCGGCACGCCGTCAAAGATCAGATGCTCATACACCTCATCGGAATGTATAAAGATCCGGCTGTCCTGAACGATGCTCCGCAGCTCGGCAATATCGTCTTCCCGGATCACCGACCCCGTTGGATTATGGGGTGAATTCAATAGGATCATCCTTGTCTTTGGCGTAATGCTCCGCCGGACGAGATCCCAGTCGATCCGGTAGTCCGGAAAAAGCAACGGTATCCGTATGGGAATAGCCCCATTGATGACTATGTTGGGAATATAGCTGTCATAGGCGGGCTCGAAAACGATGACCTCATCCCCCGGCTGTAAAATGGTCGTCAGCGCCGTGTAGATCGCATAGGTCCCTCCCGGAGTAACCGTGATCTGGGTGGCCGGATCGATGGAAGTTCCATACAGATACCCGATCTTTCCCGCCAGCACTTCCCGCAGCGACTGCAGCCCATGCATATGCGCATATTGATTATAGCCGTTGCGCATAGCCTTATCCACCAATCCTATCAGCTCCTCGCTCATGGGGTAATCCGGGAATCCCTGTCCCAGGTTCACGGCGCCCAGTTCCGAAGCCAGCGAGCTCATGACGGTAAAGATGGTCGTTCCCACCTGGGGCAGCTTGCTGACGATAGATGGAATAGTCATGGTAATAGCTCTATTTAAATTCTATGCACTCTTCCTTGATCAGGGATTCCCCATGCATACGAAGGTACACCTGTGCAACGGTGATCACATCCTTCTGGCAATACGTGACGATACGAGGCAGGTCGCCCAGCAGCCAATATACCATCCCTACCTTACTGCCGTCTATATCGTCCTTTGGGGTGGGGATACCGAGTGTGCGGGCCAGCAGGTTAAGGGAAACAAAACTTCGATACTCTCCAAATTTCCAAAGCTCCATGGTATCTACATGGGTCACCTCCCAGGGCTTCTTTCCGGAAGTATTCAGGATGGCCGGGATGGTGATGCCGTGTATGACCATCCTGCGGCAGAGATAGGGGAAGTCGAAGTCCTTCCCATTATGCGCACAGAGGAATTTCTGATGATCAGGGGCCCACTTGCGCAGCAGCTCGGCAAAATCCGCGAGCAATACCCGCTCATCATGTCCCGAAAAGGATTTCAGCACCAGCTTTCTTTCCGTTGTGACGCCCGTGATATACCCGCAGCTGATGCAAATGATCTTCCCAAACTCCGCATAGATAGCGCTGCGATCATAGATGCTTTCGGGAGTGAGCTCCGGCTTATCCCGCAGCAGGGACTCCGCCTTATGTCTCCAAAGCTCTTTCCATTCGTCGGGCACATCACCAAAAGACGGATGCTGTGACACCGTTTCGATATCCAGAAAAAGAATATTATGGAGAGGATGTGGAGACATCAGGCGAATATACAACTAAAGTATACTCGTTGGTAGACCTTGATAAGAGCGTCTGGTTCCGACCTTCGGCGGACCGTTTATACCGCCGGCTCCATCGTCCGATCGTCCCGCAGCGGCCCGCCTCCTTCAGAGGTAATGGTCCCCTTTACTGCGTTTCAGCTCCGCCACATATTCCTTGATGTCCTGCTCCTTATCCCTTTTACAGATAAGCAGCACATCCTTGGTATCCACGACGATAAAATCATCCAGACCCTGCAGGACCAGGAGCTTGTCATTGGGGGCCTTTACCACACACTTGGTGGCGTCGATGACCACTACATTGTCTCCGGCTACCGCGTTGGCGAGATAATCCTTTTCAAGATTCTCATAGGCGCTGTTCCAGGTGCCCAGATCGCTCCATCCGAAGGAGGATGGGATGACATAGACATTGTCCGCCTTCTCCATAATGCCAAAGTCGATGGAGATATTGGTGCACAGGGGATAGATATGCTCCAATGCCGCCTTTTCCGCGGGAGTGTTGAACTTTTCCCTTTCGGCGGAGAAGACATCGTACATCTCCGGCAAATGTTTTTCAAACGCCTGGATGATATTCTTCACCTGCCAGACGAAAATACCCGCATTCCAGAGGAAATCACCGCTGGCCAGGAACGTCTTGGCCAGCTCCAGATTCGGTTTTTCGGTGAAGGTCTTCACCTTATATACGTTGTCCGACACGGAATGCTGCTCGTGCTGGATATAACCATATCCCGTATTCGGATAGGTGGGCTTGATCCCCAGCGTAATAAAAGCGTTATGCTTACCCACAAAGCTCAACGCTTCCAGGCACACCTTTGTGAACCCCTTCGTATCCAGGATAAGATGGTCGGCGGGAGCTACGATAAGGGACGCCTTGGGATCTTTCTGTTGTAATTTGAAAGAGATGTACGCGATGCAGGGGGCCGTATTCTTCCGGGAAGGTTCTCCCAGGATGTTTTCCTGGGGCATCTTAGGCAGCTGCTTGTGGACAATGTCGCGGTATTCATTGGACGTCACCACATAAATATTTTCCGTGGGAATAAAAGAGGCGAAACGCTCGAACGTCCATTGGATAAGAGTCTTCCCTGTGTTCAAAATGTCCAGGAATTGCTTGGGGTAATTCTGACGGCTCATAGGCCAGAATCGGCTTCCGATGCCCCCGGCCATGATTACCACATAATTATGTTTGTTCATACAATCTTTGCCGTATTATACAGTTGCCGCCTGTTTCCCGGTAGGAGTCCGGGCTGTTGTTGTAAATGATCCCTTCCCGGATAAGATCGTGTAAATGGATAAAGCCCATATAGCCGGTCGCGCCGGTGACGACCAGCTGTGTTATATCATGAGTACGCATTAGGTCCAGCGCTTCGATAGCCAGGGCATCCGCTTC
>DASZWE010000122.1:0-9981 GCA_035546735.1 Puia sp. | reverse complement strand
AACGCTTTTCTGTCTTAATTTTATCCCCGTCTGTATCATCAATATGCACATCCATGATCACATCCACACTCTCTCAGCTTTTCTGGTACAAAGCCATCAACCCCAATTTTGCAAAAGCCATCGACTTTGCCCTGACCACCGACCTGGCATCCCTGGAGATGGGCCGGCATGACATCGATAGGGACAATGTCTTTGCCATCGTCAATGAATATACGACAAGGCCGGCTGAAGAATGCGATCCCGAAAGCCACCGGGACTACGCCGACATACAGATCATGATCGCAGGCGTCGAACGATTTGGCTACGCCCCGCTGGAAGCCAACACCCCCACCACCCCCTATGACGAAGAAAGGGACGTTGCCTTCTACACGCTCCCGGAAGAGGAGATCAGCTACATCCGGCTGTCACCAGGTCAGTTCATCATCTTCTTCCCCACCGATATCCATCAGCCGGAAGTCTTCCACGTCCAACCGCAGCTCGTAAAAAAGATCGTATTCAAAGTGCGTGCATGGGCCTCCGCCTAAAACCAGCCCCATTCCCGCACATCGCTAATGTCTGGGCCTTCGTCAGACCTGCTCAGCGTCAACACAGGCCGGCAGGCCGTCCCCGCACAAAAAACTTCGTACCATGGACGATCACGAAAAAATAGCCCGCAAGCTCGCCACCCTTCACCAGGTCAAGGTCGATATCCTCTATTCCACCGCCGTCCCGGGCGCCTTTATCCAATGCACCCATAATGTCTGTACGCCTTCTTCGTCAGCCCAGCTTCGACACGGTCCTTCCCGGCCGGAATCGACAGTGCCGGACGAATCCCCTCCGGGGCCTCTCAACTTTTTCATCGCCGCGGGACTGGGTAAACAGCAGCTCCATGATCAAACCATCCTCTTCCTCTCCCCCGCAGCCCCCCTGGCAAAAGCGTTTTACCAACGACGCACAGGCGACAACTTCCTCTTCAACGGACGAACCCTCCTCATACAGGATATAATTCTGAGCGCCTTAGCCGGGTCTTATTTTCTGAGCGCTACCTGTTTTCCGAACATTTATATTAAGAATAAATCCTACTTTCCATCCTTCAAACACTACCATTCAATGAGAAAGACACTCCTGCTGCTCCTGACCCTCTGTGCACTGTCCACCGCCTTTTCACAGGACAACACGGGCATCGCCATCATCCCCGCTCCCGCCAGCCTTACCCCCGGCCAGGGCCACTTCACCCTGCCCGCCACCATCGGCATCGCGGCGATCAACCAACCCGCCCTCGCACAAACGCTGGCCGATCTTCAAAAGCAGCTGAGCACCGCCACCGGATACAACGTCATGCTGGCCAAACCCGGCACGGCCGCTACCATCCGTCTTGCCCTCAACAAAGCCCCCGAGACCATCCTCGGCAACGAAGGTTATGACCTCGCCGTGGACAACACCGGCATCACCATCAAAGCCAACAAGCCCGCCGGTCTCTTTTATGGCGTACAGACCCTGCTGCAGCTGCTGCCAAAAGAGATCGACAGCCGCAGCCCCGTAAAAGGCATCGAATGGAATATTCCCTACGTCACCATTCGCGACTATCCCCGGTTCGCCTGGCGTGGATTGATGCTGGACGTATCCCGTCACTTCTTCACCGTGCAGGAAGTGAAAGATTTTATCGACCAAATGGTGAAATACAAATACAACCTCCTCCATTTCCACCTCACCGACGACCAGGGCTGGCGCATCGAAATAAAAAGCCTTCCCAAACTCACGGAAGTAGGGGCCTGGAATGTCCGCCGCGAAGGCCGCTTTGGCACGTTCTCCGCACCCACCGCAGATGAACCCCGCAATTACGGAGGCTTCTATACCCAGAATGATATCAAAGAGCTGGTACGATATGCCAAAGACAAGTTTGTAGATATCCTCCCCGAAGTGGATATACCCGGTCATTCGCTGGCAGCTATCGTATCCTATCCGGAGCTTTCCTGCACCCCCGGCGCCGATCAATACCGTGTCAATTCAGGCGAAAAATTTATGAACTGGTATCCCGGCGGCTTCTCGGCCCTGGTGGACAATACCCTTTGCCCGGCCAACGAGAAAGTATATCCGTTCCTCGATAAAGTATTTACGGAAATCGCCGCCCTCTTCCCCTTTGACTACATCCATGTTGGAGGCGACGAGTGCGCCAAGAACTTTTGGGAGCAGAGCGACGCAATCAAACAGCTGATGAAAAAAGAAGGCCTCAAATCCATGCAGGAGGTCCAGAGCTATTTTGAAAAGAGGGTGGAAAAGATCGTGGAATCCAAAGGCAAAAAAGTCATTGGCTGGGATGAGATACTCGAAGGAGGACTGGCGCCCAACGCCGCCGTCATGAGCTGGCGGGGTATCAAAGGCGGTATCGAAGCGGCCAAACAAGGTCACCAGGTCGTCATGAGCCCCACCACCTTTGTGTATCTGGACTATATGCAGGGAGATGCTATCATCGAGCCCCCGGTCTATGCCACCCTCCGGCTCAATACCGCCTATTCCTTCGAGCCCGTCCCCGATGGTGTCGACCCCTCCCTTATCAAGGGCGGACAGGCCAACCTCTGGACGGAGCAAATATATAATACACGCCACCTGCAATACATGGTCTGGCCCCGCGGCCTCGCCACCGCCGAATGTCTCTGGTCGCCAAAAGAAAAAAAGAACTGGAATGACTTCGTGCGCCGTACGGAAGCCACCTTCCAAAGAATGGACCTCCGCCAGGTAAAGTATGCCCGTTCCATGTATGACGTGGGATTTGCCGTAAAAAAAGACCCCGGCGCCAATGACTCGCTGTCTATTACGTTGTCCACCGAGATAGATGACCTCGATATCTATTATAGCTTTGATAACTCCAACCCCGACAACTTCTATCCAAAGTATACGCAGCCCCTCACGGTGCCCAAGGATGCCGATATGCTGAAAGTGATCACCTACCGCAATGGCAAACCCATTGGCCGGCAGCTCAACATGCCGATCAATGAGCTGAAACGTCGCGCAGGGATCAAGGAAACGCCCGTTCCGCCTGCGGAATAGATCCGGGAGGTGGCCGCAGAAGGCAAACGCACGCACATCGTATGAAAGACATTTTAGGACAGGCTATTGCCGACCGCTTCTATCGCAACTCGTCAGCCAGGCTTACGGTGCATGCCCGATGGGGCGAAAAACCAGATGGCCGGCCGATAGGCAGCTCGACGGAGATCATGCCCGTAAAAACCTATTTCCGCGACGGGGACGATATGCCCGAGCTGGAATGGATCGCATTGCAACATTGCAGGGGCCGGATCCTGGACATAGGCGCGGGCGCAGGCAGCCATTCCCTGTTCCTTCAAAAAATGGGACTGGATGTGACAGCGCTGGATATATCTCCGCTGAATGCGAAAGTCATAAAAGACCGAGGCGTAAAGAAAGTTCTCCGACGCGATTTTTTCACCCTCCAGCCTGCTAAGGTCGCCCCCTACGATACGCTCCTCTTACTGATGAATGGCATTGGCCTCGCCGCCACGCTGGACGGCCTGCATCTCTTCCTTCAAAAAGCACGTACCCTTCTCCGCCCCGGCGGCGCGCTCATCTTTGACTCCTCCGACGTCGCTTATCTATACCACGACCGGCCACCCAAAAAAGGACCATCAGCACGGCCCGGAGGTCCGTCTTCCGGACATTACTACGGCGAGATCTTCTATCAATACGAATATCGCCGGCAGCGCACCGACTGGTTCAAGTGGCTGTTTGTCGACAAACGAACCCTTCGCCGCATCGCCGCCAGCGAAGGATGGAAAATGCAGCCGTTATTTGAGGACAAGTTCGACCAATACCTGGCAGAATTGAGGCCGGGTTGAGGCCGGCCCGATAAGGTGCGGGAATTGGGCCTCACCAAAAAATAGCCCAATTCCCGCATATGGCTAATGTCTGAGACCTTGGTCGGACCTGCTTCGCCACGGTCCTTCTCGGTCGTAACCTTCGCCAAGGCTTGGTTATGGACGAACCGCCGCAGGCGGTTCCTGGCAACACCTCGACAGCGCCTCTCAAAAACCCGCGGCCCGCTAACTCCCGCAGCGCATAATTCCCTATCTTGAGCGCAAATTTCAGCGTACCATTGGACCTCTCCGAAGAACAAATTCTGACCTTAGCCCCGGACGAATCCTCTAAAAAGTCGGGGAAAGACCTTGCCAACCCTTCCAAATGGGTCAGCAAGGCCATCAGCGCAAGAGCCCTCTGGGGCGAATGCCAGGGCAGCGGCAGCAAGCCCTATCAGACACAGATAGAACTTACCAACCTGGCCTTCAAATGTTCCTGCCCCAGCCGAAAGTTTCCCTGCAAGCACGGACTGGGACTCCTGCTCCTGTCCGCACGCCAGCCCGGCCTCTTCCAACACAGCGAAGAACCAGCATGGGTCAGCGAATGGCTGAATAAAAGAATAGAAAAAGAAGAAAAGCTGGCGGAAAAGAAAGACTCTGCCAAACCTGTCGACGAAGCCGCACAGGCCAAAAGACAACAGGCCCGTCAGCAAAAAGTAGGCGATGGCGTGGCAGAGCTGCTGCTATGGATAAAAGATATGATCCGCAGCGGTATCCACGCTCTCCCCGGCAAAACATCCGGCTGGTGGGAGAATATGGAGCGGCGGATGGTAGATGCCCAGGCCCCCGGTCTTGCCAATATGGTCCGTACCTTGGGCAACACCAACTTTTACAAGGAAGGCTGGCAGTCCGAATGCATCGAACAGCTGTTACGCATCTACCTGCTGATATCCGGCTACCGGCACCTCGACCGGCAGGACCCGTTATTACAGGCCGATATCAATAGCCAGCTGGGCTTTACGATCAACCAGGAAGAGCTGAAAGGATCCGAAGGAGTCCTGGATACCTGGCTGGTCCTTGGTAAACAATCGTCCGAAGACCAGGGCATCACGACGGAACGGTACTGGCTATTTGGCGCCACTACCCGACGCTATGCACTCATACTCCAATTCCTCGTCAGAGGACAGGGCGCTCAGCTAAGCCTGACACCCGGATTGTCCATTCGGGCCGAACTGGTATTCTTCCCCTCCGCAGCCCCGCTACGCGCCCTGATCCGGCGGCAGATAAATGTGCGGGAATTAGGCTCCGGGCGTAGTTTAACCCAATCCCCGCAAATCACTAATGTCTGTCCTCCGGACGAGCCCCTTTCAGGGTCTCCGGGAGCCGACAGCAGCGCGGAAGGACAAGGCTTCGCCAACTGGAAAGAGCTCACTGACTCCACGACCGCAACAGTCTCCGTTCTGCCCTTCGACGGACCACGGCCTTATATCGTGCGAAGCCTGACCCCTGTACTGCAGGGACAGCAATGGTGGCTAAAGGATGAAGAGCAAACCCTTATGCCCATCAAAGAGAACTTCCGTCCCATCGGGAAAGTGCTATCCCTCGGTGGCGGAGAACCCCTGGATATGGCCCTCATTGGAAAAGACCGGATGTTTGAACCTATCGGCGTCTGGCACGATCGGCAATATAAAATAATCTAAACCCTGCCAACAAAACATGACCTCCTCCTGGAACAATATTCTGCACACCGCCCTGCTGGGCACCGGCAAACAACCCCTCCGGCCGGAGGAGCTGGGAGAGGATCTTTCTCCTATTGCAGCGCAGATAGATACATCCACACAGGACAAGGAAGAAAAATTCCTGCAAATAGCCGCACTGGCTTTTAACTATCGGCAGGCCGGCTTCATCCCTCAACGTAATGAAAGCGCACAGCTTTCAAAACCTGCCGCGGAAGACAAACCCTATTGCAGCCCACAGGCCATGCAGGCCCTGGCCGGCATCCTCGAAGAAGAGAACACATCGCTCTTTGCCTTGTGGCTACAGCTTTGTCGCGACAGCGGACAGCTGGCCCGGCCGGAGATCCTGCCCACCCTCCTGCAATTGGGCATAACACACAAACACCTTCGGGAAGATATCCTTACCTGCGGCGGACAAAGAGCCCGCTGGCTGGCAACGCTGAACCCCGACTGGTCTACGCTCCCGGCATCGGAAGACACGGCGGAACAGCAATGGCAGACCGGCACACCCGAACAACGCCGGGAAGTCTTGCAACAGCTGCATAAGTCCGATCCCGCCAAGGCCCTGCAATGGCTACAGGCCACCTGGGCACACGAGGATATCAACAGCAAGATAGACCTGCTTCGCGCCCTCTCCGCAAATGCGGGTCCCATCGACCTTCCTTTCCTGGAAGACCTTTTAGGGGACAAGAGTAAAAAGATCCGGGAGGAAGTAACCCTTCTCCTAAAAAAGATACCCTCTTCCAGTCTTATAGGACAATACAGTGCGGCGCTGCAACAAAGACTTAAGCTAAAAAAAGAAAAGTCGCTGTTGGGAATGCTCTCCAAAACCACGCTGGAAGTCGCGCCACCCGCCGATGGACAGGAGCTTTCACCCACCCTCGTTCAGTCGGGCATCGAAAAGTTGAGCAATAGGAAAGAATTTTCAGACGAAGAGTTTATCTGCTATCAGCTCATGTCGTATATCCCATTGGATTTCTATACCACGCTTTGGCAAAAGACGCCGGAGGAGGTGGTGAAGCTATTCAATGACGACCCGTTGGGCAAAAAGCTTATCCCCGCATTGGTGCTCTCCACCGTCCATTTTGCCGAACCGAAACACGCGGTGCCGCTGATGCAGTTCTCCTCCACCTTTTACCTGGACCTGTTGCCGCTGCTGCAGCCCCGGCAACAGGAATACTATAGCAATAAGTTTTTTGCGACATCTCCGGATGCCATCATACAATATTCCACCCGCAGGCAGACGGAATGGGGACTGGAGCTGACAGAATCCATCTTCCGGCATGTGTCAAAGGACTCCTATCGATACAACAGGACTTTCTTCAATAAGATCGTCACGCTGATCCCGGTGGGGGCGGCGGCCCTATTGGACAAAGTACAGTCCGACGTAATTTCCACGGGCGGAGTCGGCGCCTGGGCTTCCATCAGCAATGCCATCCGTAAACTTCTTCAACTCAAAACCCAAACCATACAGGCCTTTAATAAATAATTCTTATGTCAACGATCCTTCGTCAACACGCCGAACAGCTCTACGCCCTCGAACTGGAAGAGTTGCGCAAACAGGACAGTGGCCAGCGGCCACCCAGCTGGAAGCTCTCACCTCAATCTGTAGTCGACTACCTGGTAGGCAGGAAGCTCAAAAACGGCTTCGAAGTCTCTCCCAAGTACATCGGGAACAAGCGCCTGATGGAAATAGCGGTCGCCACGCTTACTACGGACAGAGCGCTCCTCCTGTACGGCCTTCCCGGCACAGCCAAAAGCTGGGTCAGCGAACACCTGTCGGCAGCCATCAGCGGCGACTCCACCCTGATCATCCAGGGTACGGCCGGCACCTCCGAAGAAGCCATCCGCTACGGCTGGAATTATGCCCGGCTCCTGGCAGAAGGACCTTCCGAAAAGGCGCTGGTGGAAACCCCCGTCATGCGCGCCATGGTGGGCGGCAAGATCGCCCGTATCGAAGAGCTGACCCGCATCGGCGCCGACGTACAGGACACCCTGATCACGATCCTCTCGGAAAAGACATTGCCCATACCCGAGCTGAATACAGAAGTGCAGGCCGTAAAAGGATTCAATGTCATCGCCACCGCAAACAATCGGGATAAGGGCGTCAACGAGCTGAGCAGCGCCCTCAAACGTCGCTTCAATACGGTGATCCTTCCCGTCCCTGAATCCATAGAAGAGGAGATAGACATCGTCCGCCGCAGAGTGGAGAGCTACGAAAAAACCATGGAGCTCCCCGCAGAGCCGCCCGCCTTACAGGAGATACGCCGCATTGTCACCATCTTCCGCGAGCTGCGTAATGGCGTGACAGAGGACGGCAAGACAAAGATCAAAGTGCCGGGCGCCACGCTCAGCACGGCAGAAGCCATTTCAGTGGTGAACAACGGACTTGCCATGGCCGCTTACTTTGGCGACGGCGCCCTGAAAGCAGCCGATATCGCCGCGGGCATCATCGGTGCAGTAGTAAAAGATCCCGTACAAGACTCCATTATCTGGAAAGAATACCTGGAGACAGTGGTAAAGACAAGGGACGACTGGAAAGATATTTACAGGGCCTGCCGCGATCTCTGACCCGGAAGCCGCAGACCTTCACCCGAACTTATGTGACAACAATGGCTATTCATATCCTGGGCATACGACACCATGGACCCGGCTCAGCCAGGAATGTACAACGCTTCCTGCAGTCGGTGAAGCCCGATATTATCCTGGTGGAAGGCCCTCCCGAAGCCGATGGCATCCTGAAATGGGTGGGACATGCGGAGCTAAAACCTCCCGTCGCTATTTTATGCTACCGGCAGGACGCCCCCCAACAATCCATCTTTTACCCTTTTGCCGAATTCTCACCGGAATGGCAGGCTATCCTCTATGCACAAACGCAACCTATCCCCGTCCGGTTCATGGACCTGCCCATCTCACAGCAGTTCGCACTGGAAGAGCAGGCCAGGTCTACCCCCGAATCCACCCGGCAGGCCGAATCAGCTTCATCCCCCGATCAGCCCCCGCAGGCGCCTGCGGACCCCGGCCAGCCAGGTCAACCATCCGGTCCGGACCAGCCCCCCGATCCCGGCCAGCAAGCCGGGCATCTCCAGTCCGCGGTAGCGGACCATAAGCCCGACCGACCGACAGTAGCCGACCTCGCCAAAGCCGCCGGCTTCGACAACCATGAGAAATGGTGGGAACATATGTTCGAAAACCGCAGCAGCAGCGAACCCGTATTCGACGCCGTCGCCGAGGCCATGCAGGCCCTGCGCGAAGTGCCGCACACCGAAGAGGATAAGCTGGAAAAATGCCGGGAAGCCTATATGCGTCGCTCCATCCGCCAGGCCGAAAGAGAAATGTTCCAGAACATCGCCGTCATCTGCGGCGCATGGCATGCCCCCGCATTGTCCAATATGCCTCCCCGTAAGGAAGACGACGAGCTGTTGAAAAACCTTCCAAAAGTAAAGACCGACACCACCTGGATACCCTGGACCTATCAGCGCCTGAGCTTTGCCAGCGGCTATGGCGCGGGCATTACCTCTCCCGGCTGGTACGATCATATCTGGCATCATCCCGAAGACAACGGCATCCGCTGGATGGCCAGGATCGCCAACCTCTTCCGCGATCAGCAGATGGATACTTCCGTAGCCCATGTCCTGGAAGCCGTTCGCCTGGCGAACGCCCTTGCCGCGCTGCGGGGACTGCCCAAAGCAGGACTGGAGGAGCTGAATGAAGCCACCCTCAGCGTTCTTTGCAATGGCGAAGACATCCTGCTGGCCCTGATCCAAAAAAAGCTCATCGTCAGCGACAGGATAGGAGAGACCCCCACGGAGATACCAAAGCCGCCCCTGCAGATGGATATAGAAAAGCTGCAGAAGAGGCTGCGGTTACCACCCACGGCGGACTGGAAAGATTACACCCTCGATTTAAGAAAAGACATCGACCTGGAAAGAAGCATCTTTTTACATCGCCTGCTGACCATCGGCATCAGCTGGGGGCAGCAGCAAACGGCCTCCGGCAAAGGAACATTCAAGGAACAATGGCGATTGCAATGGGACCCGGGCTTCTCCATCGACATCATCGAAAAAGGCAGCTACGGCAATACCCTGGAAGAGGCTTCCAATGCCTTTGTCATCGCACAGGCAGAAGCCTCCACCTCGCTAAAAGAAGTTACACAGCTCCTGGAAAACGCGCTGCCCGCCGAGCTGTCAAAAGCCATCGACACCCTGATCCTGCGGGTAAACAACCTTGCCGCCGCCAGCGGAGATATACTGCAATGGATGCAGACCCTTCCCTCGCTCGTAAACGTCAGCCGTTACGGTAATGTTCGCAGGACAGACGCCGAACAGGTGCTGAGCATCGTGGACAGCATGGTCGCCCGTATATGCATCAGCCTGCCCGCAGCCAGCACAGGCATCGACGAAGACGCCGCGGCGAATCTCAAAAGCCTTATCACAGCCATTAACGAGTCCCTGAAT
>DASZWE010000121.1:0-2489 GCA_035546735.1 Puia sp. | reverse complement strand
TTGCAATAAATGATGCTGCTGCCAGGCACTTTCTGCAGGATGTCCGCGACCTTCTGAACTTTGGCGTCGGTGGAAAAATAGCTGTAGGAGAGGTTCGGCCGGGTAAAAGGACCACGGAACACGGCAGGCTGTCGCAATTGCAGCTTGCCGGCGATATCTTCCATTACCTCCGGAGTGGCCGAGGCAGTCAACGCCAACACAGGCGCATCCACGACTTCCCGCAAAGCGGCTATGCGTAAATAAGGCGGACGAAAATCATATCCCCACTGTGACACGCAATGCGCTTCGTCCACAGCAATGAGGTTGATGGGCAGTGAAGGAAGACATTCCAGGAACAGGCTCGTCTCCAACCGTTCCGGCGATACATAAAGGAATTTACAGTTGCTGTCCCCTGCCACCTGGAGGATATTGAGGACATCCTTCCGGGACATACCCGCATAAAGGGCGTACGCAGTGATGCCTTTCCGGCGAAGCCGGTCGGTCTGGTCCTTCATCAGAGAGATCAGCGGGCTGACCACCAGGCAAAGACCCGGTCTTGCCATGGCAGGCACCTGAAAACAAAGTGATTTTCCCCCGCCCGTAGGCAGAAGGGCCAGGGAGTCCTTTCCAGACAGCACAGACTGGATAATATTCTCCTGCAACGGCCGGAAGGCGTCATGATTCCAGTATTGCTTCAATAGTTCTCTTGGTGTCTGACCCATATGCTCTAAGCTAAGAGAGTTTTTTTACAAAGAGACGTAAAGAATTCGCGGCAAGCGCCACATCGCTAAACCCCATTGCCACGGCGGCCACGGCAGGGCTCAGCCAACCCAGGGCAGCCACCGGAATGGCTACTATGTTATAAAAAAAAGCCCAGAAAAGGTTCTGACGGATGGTGGAGAAGGTATACCGCCCCAGCTCCAGGGCGGCAGGCAGACCACGAAGACCATGGCTCATCAGCACCACATCGGCCGTCTGCAACGCCAGCTGAGAGGCGTCTCCCATGGCAATGCCGACAGTAGCTTTGGCCAACGCAGGGGCGTCATTGATCCCATCCCCTACCAGGGCAGTAGGCGCAGACGCACGCAGCGCCGCTACCTTTTCCAGCTTGTCCGCCGGTGACTGCTCCGCAAAAACCTCATCGACGCCCAGATCAGCCGCCAGCCGCAGACAAGCCTCTTTCCTGTCCCCACTGAGCAGGATGGTCCGGAGACCTTTCTCACGCAGCCGCCGCACTACCTCGCCCGCCTCGGGACGAACAGTATCTTCTACGTCGATCCAGCCCAGCGGGTTGCCGTTACGTACAATATACACATTATGCCCCCCATCATCGGCCGGCCCGGTCACGCTACCGCGACCCGCCTCATATACATCTCCCGCCTTCGTCTCTGCCCTCATCCCCACTCCCTTTATTTCTTCGATCCGTGCCCACCGGATATCGCTTTTTACCTTCCACGCCCGGGCAATACTCCGGGCAATAGGATGATGGGAGTATTTCTCCAAAGAAAAAGCTATCCTTCGAAACGCTTCTTCCGTAACGTCAGGAGCAGTCACCTCCCATCGTACAATGGAAAACTCACCGGTAGTCAAAGTTCCCGTCTTATCGAATATTATCTGGCGTATGTCTTTAAAAGATTCCAAACCCGCCGCCCGGCGAAAAAGAATACCCCGGCGGGCAGCGCGCCCCAGTCCAACGGCAATGGCGGCAGGGGTGGCCAGCCCCATGGCGCAGGGACAGGCAATGACCAGGACGGCAATAGCCCGCATAAGGGAAGGAGTGAGGTCACGGAGAAGGACATAATTCACCGCCAGGGCCATCAGCGCCAGCCCCAACACCACCGGCACAAACACGCTGCTGATCCTGTCCGCCAATTGCTGAACAGGAGGTTTCTCCGCCTGCGCCTTACGTACCATGGCCACAACGCCAGCCAGCACGGAGTCACCGGCAGCCGCCATCACCTGGGCCCTCACAGTGCCGGATACGAGGATGCTGCCCCCCACCAGGAAGTCCTTGACCTTCTTTTCCACGGGAAGGCTTTCCCCCGTCAGAATGGCCTTGTCGGCAGCAGCCTGACCCCAGAGCACCCGCGCATCGGCCGGCACTCTTTCCCCCTCCCGGATCAGGATCAGGTCCCCGCTGCGCAGCTCGGTATTTTCCACCGGGAATACCATCTCCTGCTGATCATCGTCATAGGCCACCATATAGGCCATGGTCTTTTCACTCCGGACAAGCGCATCCAGCGCTTGCTGCGTGCTTCGGACAGAGACGTCTTCCAGCCAGTATCCAAAAAATACAATGGTAATGATGGCGGCAGCAGTCTCATAAAAGAGATACCCGGGCCCCAAACCCAGGATGGTACCGGCCAGGCTATACACAAAGGCCGCGGTCGCTCCCAGCGCAATAAGCACATTCATATTGGGCCGCCCCTTGCGAAGGCTTTTCAGCGCGCTGCGACCGAAGAAATGCATGCCGGCAGCGTAAACAGGCAGACAAAGGACCAGCTGGACCA